>NZ_JAMYVK010000055.1:0-43063 GCF_040323975.1 Mesorhizobium sp. M0019
GCTCTGCTCTGTCCACATCTAAAGCTTGAATCACAACCAAGCCTCAGACGGAACCCATAGCCAGCCGATTTTCAAAACGGTCTCTTACGTCCAAGCAAGTATTGATCTGCTCGGTCATTCGATGGCCGCGGCTTGAAAAAAGTGACGGATTTGACTGGAACCTCGTCCATGAAAGCGGATGCCGGGGCGACCACATTGAAGGTCAACCGGTAACCAGGGTATCTTTCCGCAAAGTCTCGAAGCATTGCGCTGCGCACGAACGAGACACATGACCGGCCCTGGAATGATTGGAACGCCATCAGAGCGTGAAACGACCCGCTTGGCACCCATATCTGAAAAAACAAGGGTATCTCTTCTAAATCCGAGGTTTGCCTTTTGTATTTTTCTTTCCGCGTCCTTACGTCCTTGAACTTGCTCTCAAAGCCGTGAGTTCCATAATTGATAAGGCCTTGCACCGTTCTTATTGACGAGGTGGCAATTGGTTCGAAGAACCATGTCCTCGGCTCGGAAGTTTCGACCGTCGGATCGATACGCCGTTGCGCAAAGTCAGACGCGAAATCCATCAAATCGCATGGTTCGCAGAATGCCCCCACCTCTAAAGCGGCGTCACTCCCCTTCTTACGAACAGATATTCGATAGAACCGTAGACCGATAGCAAATGACACCGACTCGCCCCCCCATTCCGACCCATGAAATCGAGAAAAGAAGTAAAAGTCTATATTATTGATTGTTCACAGTATTGATCCAATACCCCGTCGGGGCGGCTACTTCTCTCGAACCTGACGGCGACGGACTATATCACCCCTGCCATCTTCAATCCGATCGCAGCTACAGCCCCCCAGCTCGCGATCCCGACCAGCCGGCGCTTGACGCTCTTGCCTGGATCGGCGCTGATATCGATCGACGGAACGTGCCTCAGATAGATGTTAGCCTCCGGCGCTGCGGTGCCTTCCGGACCGGGATCAATCCCCCTCGCCTCCATCATGCGCCGGCTGAACGCCCGCCCTGCGGCGTTCTCGTCCAGCCCGGCATGGTATTTCTTCCGCAAGGGTGTCGACTCGAGCACGACCTGGCGCTCTTCATCTGAAATCGATCCGATCTGCCCGGCCGGCATGATGACCTGGACCTTCTCGACCTCGCTCGGGACGTTGTCCTCGCCGATGACGGAGATCAGCGCCTCGCCGATCTTCAACGTCGGCAATTCCTCGCGCGTCTTGAAGCCCTTGCGCGGGCGAATTGTATCGGCCGCCGCCTTGATCTTCTTCAGCGATTCCGCGGTGTGCGCGCGCATAGCATGCAGGATCCTCGTTCCGAGCTGTTCCAGGACTGCGGCCGGCACGTCCGTGGGCGATTGCGTGACGAAGAACACGCCCACGCCCTTGGATCTCACGAGACGCACAAGCCGCTCGATCTTCTGCAGCAGGTGTTTCGGTGCATCGGCGAACAGCAGATGCGCCTCGTCGAAGAAGAACACGAGCTTGGGCTTGGGCAGGTCGCCGGCTTCGGGCAATTTGCGGAAGAGCTCGGACAGCAGCCACAGCAGGAACGTGGCGTAAAGCTTCGGCGCCTCGAGCAATTGGTCGGCGTGCAGCAAGTTGATAGTGCCCCTGCCCTCTGCGTCGACAGCCATCAGGTCGAGGATATCAAACGGCGGCTCGCCGAACAGGCGATCCCCGCCTTGAGCTTCCAGCGCCAGCAAATTGCGTTGGATGGCTGCGATCGAAGCAGCGGTCACATTGCCATACTTCCGGCAGACGTCCTCCCGCTCTTCGATCATGTCGTTGAGCGACCAGCGCAGATCGTCCAGCGACAGCATGTAGGCCTGCTCGTCCTCCGATTTGCGGAACACGATATCCATCGCGCCTTCCTGCGCCTGATTGAGCCCGAGCATGCGCGCCAGCAGGCCAGCGCCCATGTCCTGCACGCTCGTCCGCACCGGCAGCCCGTGGCGGCCGAAGATGTCCCAGAAAGCGACGGGCGCAGCGGTGGCGACCCCTGAAAGGTCGCCCTTGATGTCGGCCGCGAAGACGGGAACGCCGGCGGCGCTGAATTGCTCGGCAAGGCGTTGCAGTGTGACGGTCTTGCCCGTGCCGGTGGCGCCGGTCACCAGGCCATGTCGATTGGCCAGGCGGAGCGGCAACGCGACAATTGCGCCGGCGGCAGTGCGGCCGATATCGATCCTGCTCATGATGCTGCTTCCTCCTGGACCCGCGGCGCCTCGAGCGCGCCGGAGAACGAACTGGCGTCCCAGCCGCCAGCAAAGAGCTTCTCGAACTTCGCCACCTTCGACGGGCTGGCGATGTAGGCCCGCTCCCGGCCGGACCAACGGCAATTCAGGCCGTCGCCGATCAGGCGAGCGGCCCGAGTTTTATAGCCTGTCGACGAAGGGCAGCGGACCGCGAGCATGCCTTTGGCGAAGCGAGCCTTTCCGATTGCGTAAGGCAGGTCGGTCATCTCAGCTCTCCGCCTTCGGCAGCCGGAAACCTTCCAGCCATGATGAGCCGTGGGTATTGCGCAGGTTGCGCAGCGTGCCGGTGTCGTCATATGGCGGACGGCCCATCCAGGCATCGCGAAGGACGGACTTCCATTTGCGTCCATGCTTGGCAGCATAGGCCTGCACGGCAGCAAGCTGTTCCGTTGTGAGGTGATTTTCAGATGCAAAAAGGGTATGAGCTTGGACAGCCATGCGAGGTTCCTTCCGTGAACTCGTTTCGGTGAGGCCCTGCCAGGAGCGCCAACTCTCGGCAGGGCCGTTTTGCATGGAATAGTCGCATAAATGGACGCTTTTCGCAAACGAAAAGGGCAAAAACAGCAATAAAAGCATGCGCTTAGGTCACTCAGGCAGCCTTGTCATGCGGCTGTTCAGCAGTGCCCTTGAATGTCGCCACCAGGTCGGCCTCCTCCACGATGTCGGCCTTGAACAGCGTCACGAGTGTGGCGGCGTGCGCCTCACGCTCCCTCGCTGATGCGCCCTTTGGCAAGGTCATATCCAGCACGCGGCACAGCAGCTCGAGGTCGCTTGGTTTGAAGATGCCGGCATAGGCAGCTTGGTGTTTCAGGCTCATGCACGCTCACTCACAATCACGGGCCACTGCGGCCCGGCCTCATAATGCGCAAGCTGGCGTCTGGTTGCGCACGCTGCGCTGCTGCCTCGCTCGCTCGCACAGAAGCAGGCGCGGACGCCGCGCGGCTTGCTTGCTTACGTGGGTGCTCTGCTGCCCGCACGCGCCCTGCAGAAAACGCGTTAAGGGACCGTATGAACGCCTCGCCGCCATTCGGCGAATGGTAGTCTGGATGCCAATCAAGCCCGAGGGCGCCGTCTTTGGCCTTCTGCGCGAGATAGGCTTCCGCCGGATCCACGGCGATCACCACGACGAGAGCCTGCAAGTCCTCCTTGGCCGCTTTCAGGATCTTGGCCGCCTGGTCGGCCGATATGTCGGTCTCGTCTCGTAGGTGGGCATAAAGAGCCGGGACAGCCAAACGATCGTCCAGTGCCAAGAAGGCGCTGTACCGTTGCCGGACCGCAAGGGCGCCTTTGCGTTGTGCGTCGGCGACAACTGCGATTTGCTCGGAGGAGAGCCCCTGTGACTGGTAAGACCGGATTTGAGCGTCTGTCAGCGTAGCATCAACGTGCACCGGGGCCGGCAAGGCCGCTGGCGCGGCTGCCAGCGCCAGCGAGGACCCCGCCGGCGGCATCGAGCCGGTGAGGGCGGGGCGAATGCTCCTGGCGCCCTTGCCGCGAGCGGAGAGGGCTCGCAAGGTGGCTTCGAACTGGCCAACCTCGTCGGCCATCCTGCGTTTGACGGCATTGGCGCCGACTTCCATGCCGCCTTGGCCGAAATCGTTCAGCACAGTCGACTTGGAAACACCGCGATACTTGGAGACGGCCGTCACGAAGACGTCGCCCAGATCATCGACGAGCTTCTGGACTCGAGCGCGGCCGGCGTCCGTGGTGTGATCGGGCCGCTTGCCTGGTGACTGCGACGAGACAAACTCGAGGCGCGCAATGCCCGCGCGCTCATCAGCTTTGGTCCTGTCCGTGACCCCGAGGACGACCCCAATGGAACCCAGAATGGCGGCGTCGCTCACCACGATGCGATCGGCAGCAGCAGCCAGCCAGTAGCCGCCGCTCGCGGCCATGCCGCTGACGTAGGCGGTGATGGGCTTCTGCGCGCGCGCAGCAAAGATGGCCGCCGCCAGTTCATCACAGCCCGATGCCTCTCCACCGGGGCTATCGATGTTCAGGATGATCGCGTCGACGGCTTTGTCGTCGAGCGCAGCTTGAAGATCCCGGCGCAGAATCTCGTACGACGTTGCGCCGGAAAAGGAGACCAGCAGATTGGCCCGCTTGAAAAGGGGGCCAGCAATGTTGAGGATCGCGACGTTGTCTCGAATGCCCAATCGCTCACCACGATCAGCGCGGTTCGCTCGATACGCCTCAAGGGCCTGTGGATCATGTTCACGAGCGGCGATCGTCAGCAGGTTCTCGACATGCTCGGGCAGCATTGCCCAGGGCGCCGACATTGCACTGTCATAGGCTCGCATGCGTGATCTCCTTCGGATCGCCATCTACAACCACCGCTTCCACCTCGTCGGCGAGCTCGGTCAACACTTCGCGGGCGATCCTTTTGGCCGTCTCGCCGTCGTGCGCCGTCATGTGGGGAAGTTCCGATCGCAGCCGGCCGGGAATCGACAAGACCGCTGCCTTCACGGTTGATGCGAAGGTCGTCCAGCTCTCGGTCACCTCCTCGAGCGTGAGAACCTCGCCTCGGATCTGTGCCAGCTTCAGCTTCTTGATTTCGCGGTCGACCTGTTCGGTCTCCGCTCGCTCGTCGGCAAGCAACTTTCCCGTGCTCGAGGCCTGGCCCGCCGCTTTGCTGCGAAGATCGTCAGCATACGCTTGGATCGAAGCGAGCGTTTCGAACCGCCCGCGGCCAGCCGCTCGCACGAAAACTCCACGCTGGATCCAGCGGTCGACACTGCGTCCGCCCATACCGAGAAGCACGGCAAGATCAGCAGCTGAACATGTTTCTGGGATCCATCGACCGCCTATCGGCTGGCCCTTCGACTTCGCCGCCAAAGCGGTACTCCTCAACGCCACAAACTGTGAGGAAATCTAACAGAGTTGCCACCGGAAACCAACTCTTCTGGGCATTCTCGATTGAACGACGACGTCGGCCCTTGAGAAAAACTAAATTCGGCGAATAACCGCGGGTCGCGGCGGCCGAAATTGATTCTGCCGTTGCGGCCGCGGCGAAGCTTTCAGCGGCCGCCTGGCCGAAGAATGAACCAAAGGCCGGCGTCGGCATCGGGACACCCGAACCGATCGGCGGCGCGCCAGCCGCGGAGGGATGGCACCGGGCCGTTGCCAACGTCAATCGTCACATCGGCGATGATGCTGTCGATGGCAAGGCTGACGCTGGCTGGAAGCGCGCTGTCGGCTCGGCCGGCCGGTAGTCTGAAATAACGACCCCCGAAGAATTGGCGGCCGGCCTTCGGGCCGGCGCCGCACGGCCCCTCAACCCCGTTGGAGTAGCTATCGTGAAGAATCCATTTTCGAAATCCAGTCCTATTTCAAAGATCGAAGCAGATATCGCGCAGAAGGAAGCCGCGCGCGGCGAACTGACGAAAAAGCAGTCCCTCGTCGACAAGGCGCTCGAGGAGCACAAGACCGCGATGCGCGCATTTGTGCGCGATAATCCGTCACTCGACCCGCCGGCGGAGCTCCGCCACTCGGTCGCGATTGCCCGCGACCACCTCGAGGCGATAGTCGAGAGCATCGCCGAGGGGGATCAGCAGTTGGTCGACCTTCGCACCGCACTGGCCGCCACGCGCGACCAGGACACGCGTGACGAGGCAGCCCGGGCCGACGAGGCGCTCGCGGACTTCGTCGACAAGGAAGTCGCTCCCGAGCTCGCCAAGGCCGCTGCTATCTTCGGCAAGGCGTGCGCTGCCTTCATGGCGAGGGTGCCCGAGGGGTTGAACGTCGTCGAGGCCCGATCATGGTCACGCGAGCAGCATCATCCGCTTCGGCACCATGACCATTTCATCCCGGCTGAGCTGCTCCGGGCGATCGTTGCCGAGAACCTCTTCGCCGCCGCGCCCGACCTCTTCGAACACCGGAGCTCGGTGTTCGGTCGCGACCAGGTTCTCGCCCGGATGTTCGGGCTCGATCGCCAGATCCCGGAAATGAGATCTGACGGAACGCCGCCGGCGGCCATTCGGGATCCTGCGACAGTGCTGTTGTCGGACCGGCTTCGCGCCCGGGCTGCTGCCAAGCGCGCGGGCCAGCCTACCGCGGTCGACTCCGACCCCGCGCCGGCGGCAGCCCCCGAGCCTGACATTGCGGCGGACGTCGAGGTTTTCGCCACACGCGACTTTGCCTTCGTCGAGAACGCAAGCGGTCGTCATCACATTTGCCAGCGACGGTGGGTGCACCTCGTGCCGTCGCTCGTCGCTGATGCGGCCGTCGACCAGGATGTCGCGCTGCGCACGGACACGCCAGAAGGGCAGGACGCCTTCGATGCCGAGAAGCAATACAGAAAAAACAGCATGTCGATCCCAGAATCCGGCCTCGGCCTGGCGGATTGTTTCGACCTTGGCGACGTGCTCGGCCTGGTAGAGGATCCCGGCGAGGACCTGGCCGCGGCGGAGTGAAGGCGAGTGGCGCGGCTTCGGCCGCGCCACCCGTTATTTTCCCTTTTTTTCGGGGTTCGGTGTTGGCCGAGGTTGGGGGCGAGGCTCCGGCTTGTGAACTTTGGCTCCCTCGAAGTTGCCCTGTCGGCTACCGGACGAAGACCCATCGCTTTTCTTGCCGGTATCTGTTTTCCTTGGCTGTGAATAGATTTGATGGTGTGTATGCATGAATAACAATCCCCTCTCGCAAAAACTGCAAACAGCCCAAGAGGACAGCCTAAAGGAAATCCTGCGTCAAGCTGAAGCTCATCTGGATGCACAGATGTTATCCGCGATCGCAGCGGATCAGCGGGCGTACACCTTTGCCGGATTAGCTTCGGCGGCTGCAGTGGTTCTAATCAGTGGGGCTTACGGTCTCGCCAGCGCGGAGCCGCCAAACGCTCCTCTCGCAATAGTGGCATCTACAGTCGCAGCGGTACTTATCGGCGCTTCGTGGTCGGCTGTTCATTCAGGTCGCTCTGTCGATTTCGGGTTTTCGGGCAGTCAACCTGGAAACTGGGAGGACGACATTTCGATCAAAAAACCTTGGGAGGCGTCACTTGCGGAGCAATGCGAGCACTATGACGAGCTAATCGTTCAGAATCGAACAGTCATGGCTGCAAACAGCCAGCTATTCAACAATGCCACCGACGCCGCACTGAAGGGCCTATTTCTCGGCGGAGTTGCGTTCGTTGGTTGGCTGCTTAATTCGCTTTTTTGAGCACAATCCGTCGAGCAGATCAGCGCAAGCTTTCGCTCGCGTGGCTTCGAAGCAGAACCAGCGCTCCGCCGTCGATCGCAATTCGATGTGGAAAGCGGGGACAGCGGCGCGCGCTGGTCGCGCTGCCCGGACGATCATGCTTTTATGAGACATTCCACATGCTGCCCGATCGTGGGCTCTCGGAAGGACACGCGGCGGCGGCCGTGCAGTTCATTTCGGGGGCGCCGCCGAGTTCCCGAAGCGAGGGACAGGGAATGCCAGGTGTCTTAATCAAGCCCCGCGAAGCGGCCGCTATGCTGGCGATTTCAATTCGCCAACTAACAGATCTGACCATGGCGGGAGAGATTCCCTTCGTAAACGTCGGCCGGTGGTCGAGAGTGTCGCGTCGCTACCATCTCAGCGACATTGAGGCTTTCATGGAAGCTCGGAAGACTAGGGTCACGCCATACACCAAGCCGTTTGGTAGCTACGCGTACAAGAGGTCAGCAGAAATCGATCGTGACCGGCGCGACGCGGAGCAGAGCGCTCGAGCACTGGCATGTTGGAACGCGGCCGTGGCCGCGCGCGAAGAGCGCGCCCGGGCCAAACAGGCGATGCATGAAAGAGCTGCAGAAAGGCGTCGGCTTCATGCTGAAGGGGTCGCCGCGCGGAAAGCCGAGCGCCTGAAAAAGAAGGCTAAAGCGGCCAAGCCAGCTATTTGATGCGTGACGTTTATCGCCGCCGCCGAGCGGCAATGTATTTGTCCATTGCATCGTCCGGGGCGCACGGCGTGCATACCGTCACGCCCGAAGAGAGCGTTTTGCCGTCATATCGATGCGGACCAAATTGGAACCACTGGCTGCATGCCGGGCAGCGCCGAAAGACCTTGCCGTCTCTCATTTCCATGTCCGGCATTGTCAACCTCCCCAAGCGTTATGAGGAAGTGCGCCATGAGTCGGCGATCGCGCGCAAGTTCCTCATCTTACGGCGGGCGCGCCTTTAATTGAGTTCGATCGAGATGATGCTCTCACCTCGCATTTTGAAACGATAGAAGGTGAGCGGATCGCCGTGGCTGCAAGTTCCGAAAATTACATCGGCGTTATCCGGCAACTGCGCGATCGCGTCCCTGAGGTCGCCGACGGTCAATCGGCCGGTGCTGCTGCCCGATATCATCCCGCCTGATGCAATGTGCTCTCGATTATAGTTCTTTTCTTCGGCCATTTCGATTTCCGTCCCTACATCTCGTTGTTTTGGATCATGCCGGCTTCCCCGCCTGGCAACAGAGTGGCAGGCGGCAACACTTTCTTGAGCCTCACACCCGGCCCGCCCTCGACGCAATCGCCATCGCCCAGAAAGACCACGCCGGCGGCCTCAAGGGCGAGGCACAGCACTTGCAAGGTGGCGCTTCGCGGCTCGGAGCCGCCACCTTCGAACACCCGGATGGTGGCTACGCCAATTGATGCAGCGTCCGCTAGCTGCTGCTGCGACCAACCGACGAGCGCGCGGGCAGCGCGACATTGTTGCGGCGTCATGATTTTTCGTCCCCCATTATTTTGAGCAGAACTATATGAAACATATTGACACGAAGTGAATGACGCCGCAACTTCGCTTGCACGCCAACAATCCCTGTTGTCGATCCCGTAGGGGGGAATATCATGTCGAACTCGTTTCGGGCAGCCGCCGAAGGCATGCCAAAAATCAGCCGCCGCTCCGTAATGGGCGGAATTGCCGCGATTCCTGCCGCGCTGGCTCCGGCGGCGGCGTTTGCGTCTTCGGAGGGACCGGACATCGACCCGAGCCCGCGGCGCGCGGCGACCGAACTCGATCCCCTGTTAGGCTTGATCGAGCGCTACCGAGCCGCGTGCGCTGCTTACCAATGCGGATCTCGCGGCAACCGTGACGACGAGGCGCTGGATGCACTTGCGGATGTCACCTACTTTCCGCCGATGCGCGATATTGAAGAATGGACGCAGCCTGCTGTGTCACGCGAAGGAGCCAGCGCCGCGCTGCGGCTTGTTCTCACTGAGATCGGGGACTTTCCGCCGTCCGGCATGCTTCCGCCGCTCCTCAATGCCGCCCTGGCCTATCTCGAAGCGGAGGCGTGAACATGTCCAAACTCACTCGCCGCACCTTACTCGGCGCATTGGCCGCCATTCCAGCCGCCGCAGGCCCAGGACGCGCGCGAAGTGCTGCGGACGCTCCATCGGTTGTCCAAGAACTGATCGACGCCCACCGCGCCGCCAGGGCGTCGCTGACCGCGGCGACTGTCCTATACGACGAGGCGTTCGAAAAACTGGCGAAAGCTGGCGGCGCTCCAACTTGGCGGGTCGTGCAGGAGGATGCGAGCGACGCGGAATGGGAAGCATTCCAGGCGCTTCGCGATTACCGGCCGGTCGACATGGGCGAGGTAGCCGCAAAGGCGCGCTACCTGCTCTCGACGATAGAGGTCGACGAAGAAGGCGTGCGGATAGCCGACAATGCGATCGAATTGCTGCGATCGCTCGCCGTCTGACGATCCGCCCGCCGTCGAAATGCGCGGGCCTGCAAGGATTCCACGGCGCCGGAGGCGGCGGGCACTGAGCGCGCCGCCATTTTCGGACAAAAGCCGGACAAATCCCGGACTTTTCCGGGACAAACACCGGACAGGCGCTTTTCTAAGGCACGACCCCGAAGTCGGAGTGCGCCCGCCGCATCTGAGCGTCGACGGCCGAGGCTGCCGCCGAAGCGGCAGCACCAATTTGGTGAAGTAGCCCGAGCAACGAGTTCGCCTTGGCGGTAGCGGCGTCGATCGAGGAGGGGTCAACCGTGGGCGAAACCGTCGTCGAGTTGACCTTTTCCATGCCCGCAATCATCTTGTCGAATGGGTTCGGCGGATTAAGGGTGTTCGCGATGCCGCCGGCCCTCTGCGGGCTAACGAACATCTTGCCGTAGAGGCTGTTGTCTCGCTCGTGTTCATCGGAATGCGATGGACCCCCGTAGAGCCTATTCTCGGCGAGGCGTCGCTTGATCCCCGCCATGTTTTTTCCGTTGCGTTGGCGCTCCCATTCGGTCTGGAACCATCCGCCTTGGGCGAGGTTCATCGAACCGGCAGCCAGGCCGGCGAGTGACCCCAATCCCAACATTGAAAGCCAGCCGCCACCCTTCTTGGCAGCAGCAGCACCACCTACGCCGCCGCCTTGCGCAATCGCGGCGGCCGTCAGAGCGGCAGCCGCTTCGTTCAAGGCGGCACCGGCGGTGATCAGGCCGTATATGCCGGCCGCGACCTTCCACGTGCCGTAGGCGGCCACGCCGGCACCCAGCACGCCCATGCCGCCAAGGACTCGAGGGTCGCCCTTGGCGACCATCTCAGCGAAGGAGTTGATAGTACCGGCCAGCGAGTTGAGAGCCGGCACGATCACCGGCATGACGGTTTCGCCGACGGAGGCAGACAGGTTTCGAAGCGACTCCTGAAAGCCGCGATAGGCGACGATTGGATCCTCGGCGGCTGCCCTTTCCGCCGCCTCAGTTCCCATGCCGCGATTGTAGAGGCCGACCAGGCGCTCGATCTGGGGCATCTGGGTGATCAGCCGCGTCAGCAACCCGGTGGCGCTGGAATTGCGTGACAGGCCCGACACAGCCTTGGCCACGGCCGTATCGTTGTTAATGTCGACACCGTCCTGCTTCAGGGCGGGCACAAGGTACTTTTTCACCCAAGCGTAGGGATTAGTGCCGAACAGGTCGGAGTCGACCAAATTGCCCTTACCCTCTCCGGAGCGCAGGCCCATTCGCTTCTGCTCGGCTAGGTTCGGTTTGCTGGCATTGTCACTGGCCCCGATCACGAAGGACTTGTAGGCCATGGCGAGCGCGGTGCCGGCGCCGTCGGCGCCCATGTCCTGGATCATTGCCGGAGCGACCGTGGCAAGGAATTCGGGACTTAGCCCGGGACCGGCAATCCGCGAGCGCCTCGCAAGTGACCAAACTGATCCAACGTCGAAGTCCTGGCCTTCGATCTGCGAAGCTTTGATGAATGCGTCGATGAGGTTGTTGACGTTCTGCACGCCTTCCGCGCCGTTCGAATTGGTGCCGAGGTTGTCGAGCCCCTTCATCAGGCCCATAAGGCTGCTTGTGGCCGCTTCGATCCCATTCGCCGATTGCAGGGTGACGAACCCCTGCACCATCCGGTCGAGCACTTCCATGCCACGTTCGGTCGAGCCCATCGTGTTGCGCGCGGTCCGCGCCATTTCCATGATGTCGGTGATGTTGACCGACGGGTACTTCTGCGAGAGCTGCTGCGAACGATCGAAGATCTGACCCTGCTCGCCCTGCGGGATGCCGGCCATCCGCTGCCGGAAGTACTCCCGCTGGCGCTCGGCCGAGGCAGCGATCGCCTCGCGGCCGAGCACGCCGGTCATGTAGACCCCAGTGTAGCCGCCGAGCATCACATAGGCTGGCCGCAGTGCCTTCTGGATGCCGCGGCTGATCCGGTTGGCCTCGCGCTCGGTCTCCCGCATCCCGGCGCGGACCTGGGCGAACTGCCCAAGTGTCGCGGTCTTCCATGCCGATATTTCGGACTTCTTCAGCGCCGCGGTCAGGCCGCGACCGGCCATGTCTTTCTGCAGATTGTCCCACGACCGGCGAACGACATCGATCTCTCGGGCGCCGAGCGCCATCTTCTCGAGTTGACGCTGGAAATTCTGCCCCCATTGGGCAGACGACAGGCGTTTGGCAGCCCTCTCGATCGAGGACATCGCGCCCTCGACCTTCTTGGCCTCGCCAAGACCCATCGCCTGCACGACGAGCTGTAAGCGACCAACCAACGTGCGTGCCATATCAAAACTCCGGCTCGAGATAAATTCGACTTCATGCTATCAGACATCGTCCTAAGATTCACCGTATTGGTGGGACGAAAGTTCGCATTGTGGAGGAAGTGTTGGCGCGTCGTGCGAATTCTATCGAAAAAATCAGAAGGAATCGCCTCGCGCGCGTAGCACGAAGGCATGCGGTCAACGAGACGCCGCCGACACGCAAGGTAGTCGAAGCGCCACCGCTCCAGCCGACCATGGCGGCGCTCGTCGACGACACGGCTGACGCCGAAATCAAATACCGGCACTACCACGACGCGCCAGCGTCTAAGCCGCTCGGGAAGGGCAAGCGCTTTCACACCGACAGGTACAAGGCGCCCTGGCCGCTCTTGAGTTGGTCGAACGCAAAGTGCGCCTATGTCGGGTACCTCACCGGGCGAGGCTACACGTCGCGCGAGATCGAAAGGATCCTGAATGACGGCACAAGCAAGGATACAATTCGCGGACAATGGCGGCGATGGGGCCTTCCTCTCCCGGAGGCGAAGGGGCAGCGATGTTCAATCATGCCCGTGGCGCTAGGCTTCGGCCCGCGAACGAAGCTCACGAAGAGAGCGAAGCAAGTCGGGATCGCGCCTGACGAATTCCTGCGCCGCATCATAGTGTCCGTGCTCGACGACGACCTCTATCAGGCCGTTGTCGACGATCGCTTCGATCCGAAGCCGGTGACGGGCAGGTGATGAACCAGCGGCCTTTCGTTCAGTCTCGCTCATGGACGTGCGGTTGCCAGATACGATGCCTGCGCCTGGCTCTTCAACA
Organism: Mesorhizobium sp. M0019; assembly: GCF_040323975.1. Lineage (NCBI taxonomy): Bacteria > Pseudomonadati > Pseudomonadota > Alphaproteobacteria > Hyphomicrobiales > Phyllobacteriaceae > Mesorhizobium > Mesorhizobium sp. M0019. The sequence continues at coordinate 12,973 of NZ_JAMYVK010000055.1, forward strand.
TTTGCCGGCGACCGCCTACTGTGCACGGCATGACGCTCGAAGAATTTACTGCTCAACTCAACGCCACCACTTTCTGGAAGGAATTCACTTTCTCTGGGACGCGGTTCTTTCCTCGTCCGAAGCATCAGGTCGAATTGGCGGACGGAATCGTCAAGATCGGCTCGTTGGCCCTGGTGTTCCAGCTCAAGGAACGGACCGAGGAGACCTCAGACCCGGAGGCCGAACGTCAGTGGTTCCGGAGGAAGGTACTCCGGAAGGGGACGGATCAGATCAAGGATTCATTGCGGTATCTGGCAGAGAACGAGGAGATCCGCCTCACGAACGAGCAAGGTCACGAGGTCGCCGTGAGAGGAGCCGATCTACAGGACGTCAAGAAGATTGTCGTCTTCCTCGCCGGACGGTCACTGCCTGAGGACTGCTGGAGCACCAAGTTTCACCTCTCGGCCACGGCCGGGTTCATTCACGTCGTCGCAGCGAACGACTACCTGGGCATATTGGACAAGCTGCGCGTTCCCGACGACGTGCGCCTGTACTTCGAATATCGAGAGTCAGTCCTGCCGCGGCTGCGTGAGGATGGCGTGGTCGTCGAGGAGCCCGACATCATGGTGGCGTTCCTTTCGGAGAAGGCCCTGCCAGAACCTGGATCGATCGAGAAGTTGCGTGCCTTCGTGCAGGACCTCGATGCATTCGATCTCTCAAACATCATGCGGGACCTCCAAGATCACATCGTCAACCTCGAAAAGAGCACAGACTATTACCGGATCTTGGAGGAGTTTGCTCGCGTCCCAAGATCTGTTTGGCGCGAGTTCAAGACGAGGCTCGTCATCTCCCTAGAGGCTAGTAGGACTGGTGATCCTCGTCGACCGTTTCGGTTCGCATTCGCAAAGTCGGATTGTACGTTCATGGTCGCTAGCCTCGACCCAGAATTGCCTGCAACCGGCGAGGACGGCACCAAAATGAGAACCAACGCCCTGGTGATGTTCACCAAGGCGGCCAAGTACGATCTCAAGACCCGAATCGGCGTGGGACTCCTGATCTCGAAGGACGCCGATTACTTCCAGCTTGACTGGTGCCTCGTCGACGAACCCTGGACGATCAACGCCAAGATGGAGCAACTGCTCGCGACCCCCTCGCTGTTCGGAGCTGCTCGCGAGAGGACGGTGGACAGCTTCCACTTCCGCGCCGACGGCGTGGCTGGCGTCTAGGCCCACCGACGCCGACCGGCTGCCGCATTCACCTGGCGCCCGGCCAATTTGCAGCGAACGACCTCGCTCCTTCGGTCTGGGAGGTCTCAAAATGGCGCGACCTCCAATCTGCGAGGTCGTCGAAGCCATGGACTTTACAGACTGAGGTTTGCGTTCACCTGAGCGACCGCACTGGCCCAGCCGCCGGCGGCCGCGCCGGAGACGGCATTGTAACTGCCTGCTCGGCGGTGAATTCGGATTCGATCGCGAGGATGTCGGCGAGTTTCGGCATCTTCCTGGCCGATGCGCATCCCAAGATCGCACGGATTCGAGCGCGCTCTTCCTGTTCGATGGTCATTTCATTTCTCCGGCGCCGCTGTTTTGGGAGGTTCGGGCGCGGGCTGGCGCATGGGCCCGGCGCTCGATTTGAACTTCGTCTGTCGGAAGATCGGCGTCCTCGAGGGTCTTAGCGGCCCAGCTCATTGCAAGGCCGTAGCATTGGCCCCATTCGTCGGCCCGGCGAGCGGTTCGCTGCGCTCGGCGCGTCAGCTTGCCAACTCGGATCCTCGAAATGGCGCCGGCATGAGCGAGCTTCCCAAGGCGCTGACCGACGCGACGATGATGGAGGCCAGTGTCGTCAGCGAGCTGCGTCACGCGTGCCGTGCAGAGCCGCAGATCGGGATGCCAGGATCGCACAAGGCTCTCAGCCACCTCAAGCGTGCGGGCTTCGCCCGGAAAGGCGATACGAACCGCCTCGAGCCAGTTTGCGGGGCTGAGGTCTGCGGGTTGGATGCTCATGCTGCACCGTCCCGACCGTTCGGCGTGTAACCAAAGCGGTGGAAATCGATCGCGAATTGAACCGCTGATCTGAACGACCGAATTTCCCGCAGGATCACCTCCTCTGAGAGATTGGCCGCTGCGAGCTGTTCCCGAAGCGCTTGGACCGCCGCGTACCAGAAGTCATCGCGAATCTTGCCTTCTCGGGATTCCAGGCCTTCTGCGATCCTCAAAACAGTCACCGTTCGGCGCGCCAAAGGAAATGGCATCACGACCTCGCCGACGGTCTGCTTCCGCCTCCGCCTCGTCACTCGCGTCATCGGGAAGGTGATAACGTTCAAGTCTGGAAACAGCCCGAGCGTCATCTCGATACCCTTCTTCTTGCAGTCTCTGACACAGATGATCGTGGTGCTTCGATCGAGGCGGGGAGCCCATGCGACCCCGCCGTCGTTACGAACTCGACCTCACCATTCTTGATTGTGCCGTACGATATCAGTGGGCTGGACGAGGTCGGCGGTGAACCGCCTCCTACCGCCTGCGCTATCTCGTCGATGGTTGCGCTTGCCACCGTCGAGTGGACAGGTGCGTCCGGAGACCCGAAGGGATATGTATCCATATCCCTAGTGACCGCCGAACCTGTCCGCGCGCCCTCCGCCGAACCTGTCCGCTCTGCATTGTGTGCGGGGTCCGCCGGACCTGTCCGCTCACGCTTCTTGCGCTCATAATAATAGCTCCGGCTGATCCCTTCAGCCTCCCATGGCTTTCCGGTTGATACCTTCGCGAGATACGATTCTCGGTCGTCAGAACCCTCCTGCCGACGCGCCTGCCGCTTGCGCTCGATGTCATCGGCTCGGGCTTTAGCGGCGACCCGGTCCCGCTGCTCTTCAATCGATATGTCGGCGCTGTTCATGGTCCTAATTTCCAAGGCTGATCTTTCCTGCCACGTCAGCCGTACAAGTCTGCCCGCGTCGGTGTCGCTTAGGTTGTACCGCCTTCCCTCGATGCGCATCCGCACGGGCTCGAACACATGGTCAAAGTCTGGCATCAGGTGCGGCGCGAAGCGCGCGCACCAACCCGCCAGCACAGATTTGAGGTCCGAAGGCCGCTTCAACGCGTTGGCCGCATGAGCCACGATCAGGATGAAAGGATCGGCATCGATCTCCTCTGGAATGATTTTTCCAAACCGCATCTGAACGACCTGTTCGATCTCCCTCATGCGAAGAAGCGCCTTGTCCCAGAATCCCCCCTCTGATCGCTGCTCGGCGATGACGCACTTCCCGGCAATGATCTTGCGTCCGGACCGTCTTGCCTTGCGCGACGAAGAGGAATATTTTCCGCTGGCTGATGTTTTCTGATCTGCCGCCGCGTCTGGTTCGCTCCCAGACCGGCGGTTTTCTTTTGGGTCATCGCTCATCATGTCAGCTCCCCGCATTGACACCGGAAGCGCGCACGCCCGAGCTTAGCGACGGGAACGCGGACGGTTGCGCGGTGGCCGCAGCGGCACGCGACCAGGCGGCTAACTGTGTCGCCTGGCGCCGCCATCGCGGCGTCGATCTCGGCTCGCATCTCGCTCTTGGGGATCCGGCGCTTGGGCGCGCCGATCGGCAGCATGGCGCCGTCGACGGGTTCGGCGGCTTGGCGCGCGACGCGCGAGCGGTCGCGCTGCAAATCCCATCGCCGACCAGTCATTGTCTCGCCCCCAACATCGCGCTCGCGCGATCGATCGCTGCCGCTGTTTGACTCGAGGAAAGCCCGAACCGGGCGGTCACCGCACCTGCGGACGTGTCCGCATCGAATGCTAGCCAGACCGCCGCAACCGCGACCAGCACATCGCCGATCTCAACATCAAGGCTTTCTTCATGGCCGCGGTGTCGAAACCCCGCGATCATCTCGCGGACGCGCTCGATCGAGAGTTCGGTCGCCTCAATGCCGGCCCTGATGATCGCAAGATCGGTTGCACCTGGCTCGAGCCGTCGCAGTTCGTCGAAGAAGTTGTGCGGGTTTGACCAGTTGTAGGCCGTGCTGAGCAGGTGGCCTACCAGCCGGTTGTGAAGGGCTGCGGCGGTCATCAGGCCGCCCTCGCCAGCCGCAGATTGTTCTGTCGGACGACGTCGAGTGCTTGCTCGAGGGTCAACCCGAACCGGCGCTGAAGCTGAGGAATGGCAGCGCCGCCGCGCTCGGCGCGCGGCGTCTGGGCCAACCAGGTTGCTGCTTCGGCGAGACTAGCCGCAGTGGGTTTGGAGGTGGCCGGCATCAGGCGGCCGCCTTGTCACGTTCTGCCGCGAACTGCTCGAGCGCCTTGCGCAGTTCACCGACGCGCCAGCGGTTTGTGCTGGCGCTGATTTTCAGTGGCCTGGGGTAGCGCCCGGCGTTGATGCCGCGCCACAATGTTGAACGATGGATCGGCGTGTTGCTACCGCCGATGAGGCGGCATGCGATAGCCTCGTCGACGAGATCGTCGTCGCTGAGGCTGGTCGGGACCTGTTGGGTTGTCTCCATAGTGTCGCTCCGTGTTTCGGCGACACTCAATGAAGATCAAACTCTGACAGCTTTCAAAATGGTGGAAAGAACCCGTTTTTGGGCGGGCGTTTCACCATGTCGGCCTTATATGCCCGGATTGCCGATGCCGCCGCGTCGGCGGTCGGTGCGACGGCCAGGACCGGAGAGCATGAAGCCAGCAAAAACCGGACAAGCGGTCCACTTGAGCTTTGCTCGTCAGTCTGACCGTCAGTTTTTGTGGATCTACCAACACGTCGCGCCGAATTCTCCCAAAACTCGATAAGCCGCGTCGACAATGCCGAGGGAATTTGAGGGCGCCTGCCTTTGAGAGATGGGTGTTCGTCTGCAATCTTCTCAACCCAATTCAGCAAAGTGACGAGGTGCCCCTCCAATGTCATAGGCGCACCCCTATCATCGAAATGTCCTTCGAGATCAAATTCCTGTGGTTGCAGCTCGTTGAGCAGTTGCTCAGCCAAATCTGCAAGCTTTGCATTTCGTGCGAGGTCCTCCCTCAATTCATCTTCAGAGTTACCTCTCCATTCGCCAACGATCCATTCGACGCGTCGGCAGTCGGGATGATCTCCATCAATGCCAAGGGCTTCAGCGATCGCGACCTTTTGTTCACCAGTGTATATGACATCAGCTTCGATTCTCACGCTGCGCCCCTTGAGCCGAGAGGGACGATCGCAGCGGCGCCGACGTTGATTCCGGCCAACCGATCAGCCCAAAGCACTAGGGCGTCCCTCTTCTCCCGCATGTAGTCGTATCGAGCGTACACACGACTGGTAATGCTGGCTTTGGTTGCGCTGACGTGATTCAGAACGTGACCGATGGTGAACGGTGAGATGCCGAGTTCTTCCATATGGGTCGCCGCGGTTCGTCGCAGATCGTGGGCAGTCCAAGGCGCTATACCCATGATCGTTGCCACGGTGCGCTTGATAACCTCCTCCCGCTTGATCGCCTTGGCGATCGCGGCGCCTGTAACCGCGGCACGGGCGCCGGGACCGGGAAATACGAAATTCGGGACTTCTCTGCTTTTGCGCTCGGAAAGTACCCTCACCTCCGCGAGCTGCTCCCGCACAATATTGATCGCCATATCGGACAGCGGTACGACGTGCTCGCGCTTGTTCTTCGATCGGGCGACCGGAATAGTCCAGACCCCGGCATCGAGATCAATCTCTTCGAGCGTCATGCCAGCGACCTCGCCTACGCGCTGCGCAGTGACAAGACAGATGCGGATTACACGGCGGGTTGATTCACGCATGTCCGCGTCGTTCAATGCAGACCACATCGTTCTGATCTCATTGGCGGATAGAACTCGGTCGCGCTCCACGACGACGGAAGGCTTCTTCATGCCTTCAGTCAGGTTCTCGTCCAGGTCGCCCCGCGCTCGAGCCCAACGTACCATCGCACGAACATCTTCGAAAAGCCGGTTGGCTTCGGTATGGGCACCCCGGTCCTTTACAGCGTCGATCGCCTTGGTGATGTCTCGCCGGTGCAGTTCCCCAAGCTTCACGTCGCCGATACAGCCGGCCGATCTCTCCTCAATCCTCTTGCCACCGGCGTCACGGCCGGAAACGTTCTTGCGAAGACGTCGGGCGATCTCGTCGCCCGACCGCTTCGTTGAGGCATGTCGCTTCAGGTAGTTGTCGACCATGTCGGCGACACTCTGAGACGCAGCCGTGGCCTTTTTGTCGGCGATCGGATCCCCACCATCGCCAACCTTGGCGCGGGTGTCCCGCGCTCTCTGGCGAGCGCCCTTCTCGCCCCCAAGCGGGATCTCCGGATAGCTGCCAAGCTTCAACCAACTGCGCTTCGCCGGCGGTCCGTAGACCACGTACCAGGACTTCGCTCCGGCTGCGGACGCACGAAGAACGAGGCCCTTCACGATGGTGTCGAAGTAGTCGACTTTCCGGCCGGAATTCACCTTCGCCGATTGGCAAAACTTATCTGACAGCTCAACCTGCGGCATGCGTCCCTCGACCAACCGGTCTGCGTGATCTACAGGATGATCTACACAAAACCGCGCGTCGTGTCGAGATATCGCGCGACAAGGTGGAACGTGAAACACCACGCGAGCCCATGCACAGAAAGGAGTATCTGCACTTCAGCCTGTCGCAAGACGCTGCACGTAGCGTCGGTGGGAAACCTCTGTTAACCGGTTGGTCGCTGGTTCGAATCCGGCCCGGGGAGCCACCGCCTCTTCTACGCCATAGCGCGATATTGCGCGCCAGCGTGCAATTTCTCCCTACGCGTCGATCTCGATAGTCCTGCTTCCAGAGTGTCAGAGCATCGAGGACCGATGAAATCAGGCGTAGAATAGCAGGCTCGCCCGCCCACGCCTATTCGGCGGCTACCGCGCGGAGATACTGATGACCGGCGGCTTCGCGCCCGAGTGCGCCGTTCAGCTCGCCGCGGCGGCGTCCGAACGTTGCCGCCCGTTATTACTTGCCGTCGCTGCCTCAACGACAGCAGCTTACAGACGGGCGCGAGGTGTTCGTGGACGGCGGATTGCATAGCTTTGAGCCTGCGCGCGCGAGGCGTCGCTGGGACAAAGCGGAGAGGCCTCGCGCCAGATCTGCACAGGCAAGATCTCAACGCCTACTCGGTTGAACATAATCCGCGTGGACGTCGCGCCTGCGGCGTTGCCTGAAGAATTTACCCCCGTGCCTCCTGCCGGTGGGGAGGCTTCGCACCGTTCGTGTCCTAGTTGTCAAGACCCCAAAGATCCGTGTTCCGTTTGAAGTACTCAATCAGCATCTCGGTGAGCACCCGCACTTTCCGCGTGGGATGCTGACCCGGCGGTCGGACGACATACGCGGCCCCCGGAGGTACCGGATAGCGTGTCATGATCGGGACCAGCGCGCCGGAGGCCACATATTCATGTGTGATGCAATCGGGGAGCCAGGCGATGCCGAGACCTGCCGCCGCCGCGGCGGCAAGCGCCGTGGCGCTATCGGCCTTGAACCTGCCCTGCGGCTGGATCGTAACAATCTTGCTGCCATTTATGAACTGCCAGGCTTCCGTTCCCTGCATGAGGGCCTGATGGGTGACGAGTTCGTCCAGAGTCTCGGGTGACCCGTGCACCTCGATATAATCCGGGCTTGCGACAAGCTTTCCATGGATCGGCCCGACGCGCTTCGCGATCAGGTTGGAGTCTTGAAGGTAGGCGCCCCGGATCGCGCAATCGAAACCTTCTGCGATGAGATCGACGAAGCGATCGCTGTAGGAAGTATGGATGTGAAGCTTCGGGTGCAGACGCGCCATTTCCGCGAGCACGGGGGCGAAGTGGGTCGCGCCGAAAGTAAGCGGCATGGCAACCCTCAGGCGGCCGCGCAGCTCACCGGTGGGGAGGATCGTTTCCCGAGCCGTATCGATCTCTGCGCTGGCCCGGGCCGCATGGTCTCTGAACGTGATTCCCGCTTCGGTGAGCGCGGCGCCGCGGGTCGTTCGTGCAAGAAGCTGGACGCCAAGTTCCGCTTCAACCCGAAAGAGCCGCCGACTGACGATTGACTTGGAGACGCCGAGCCGGCGCGCGGCGGCCGATACGCCCCCTGCATCGGCCACTGCGACGAATGTCTGTAGATCTTCGATGTCCAATTCAGCGTTCCTCATTTCGCGACACAGCTTGCCTGATTATGGCACTACTGCATCACCAAAAGGAACGGCAAATTGCGTCCAGGCAACGTCGCCCGCTGGCGCATGTCTCCCGTGAACCCATTGCCGTCCATAGCGGCAGAGAAAGATTGCCGTCCATGGCGGCAGAGAAAGGAAGTCTTGATGACCCCTCGCAACGGCCTTGATTCGCTTCTTCGTCCTGAAGACTCGGTACTCGTTCTGATCGACCACCAGCCTTACCAACTCGCGAACCTGAACAGCCACGATCCGCAAGCTGTGGTCAACAACGCGACCGCGCTGGCGAAGCTAGCAAAAGCCTTCAATGTTCCGACCATTCTCACCAGCGTGATCGCGGGTCGTGGCGGCATCCTCTTCAAGCAGATCACTGACGTCTTCCCGGGGCAGGAAGTGATCGACCGGACTTGGGTGAACACCTGGCAGGACGAGAAGGTGGTGGACGTGGTCAAGGCGACCGGCCGCAAACAACTGATTATCGCAGGCCTTTGGACCGAAGTCTGCGTCGCGATGCCTGTCATCCAAGCCCTCGGCGAAGGCTGGGACGTGTCCGTGATCACCGATGCGTCGGGCGGCGTTTCGACCGAGTCCCACCAGATCGCCATCCAGCGGATGATCGCGGCTGGCGCAAACATGATGACCGTGATGGCGCTCGCTGGCGAATGGCAGCGCGACTGGGCGCGCACCGAGCATGTCGAAGAGCTGACCGAGATTCTCATCCAGCACTTCGGCGGCAGCGGCATCGCCTTCCTGTGGGAGCAACAACTCCTCAAGACGCCTGTGCCGAGCGAAGGCTGATTCGGGCCGGGATGGCGAGCATTTCGGTGAGGGTCGGAATCGATCCGTTTGCCGGCCCTCGCCATCTCACCTCACAGGGAAGCCTTGTGATGCCGAACCCACCTTCACGAGCAGTCGCTCGTCGCACATCCTGGATAGATAGCATCGGGGATGCCGATGGCCGTGAGTTCAGCCGTGCGCACCTCGCCCGCCCTCGCGGTAGAGCGATGGCCCGCTCCCTGAGCGTCGGTGTCGGCCCGCCGGCGAGGCGTAGGGCTTCTGCGCCGTCCGGTCACGTTTGCGCATTTTTGGCGACTCTGGTGCATTCTGGTGTAGGGGTATGGCAAATTCGTATTTCTCAGCTTCATCGACTCCGGCGAGCCACCGTCTTTTCGACGCTAAGGCGCGATGCAGCGCGCCGCCGTGCGACTTTCTCCGCGTAACGATCTGGGTCAAGTTTCCACCAGCCTGGCGGACAGGAATTCGATGAAGCGCTGGGTCTTGGCTGGAATGAGGCGAGTTTCGGTGACGGCGTGAATGCTGACCGACGATCCCTGCCATTCGGGCAGGACACGCCGGAGCCTGCCCGAGGCCAAATCTTCGGCGACGATCTTCTCGGCAAGGAGGGCGATGCCCTGGTGGTTGACCGCCAGGGCGCGGATCATCCCGACGCTATTGACCGTGAAGCGGCCTCCAACCTCGACTTCGATCTTGTTCATCCCCTGATGCAAGGTCCAGATCTTCGGCATGCAGATGCATTCATGCTCCGCCAGATCCGCCGGTGTCGCCGGCTCGTCGGACGCTTCGATGTAGCCAGGAGATGCATAGAGGTGGCGCGCGTGGCGCCCGATCAGGCGAGCGATCAGGCTGGAGTCTTCCAGCTCGCCGATGCGGATCGCTACATCGAACGGCTCGGCCACCAAATCGACGCGGCGCGGGGTCAGGTCGAACTCGAAGGTGATGCCGGGATAGTGCCGCGCGAAATCCACGACGATCGGCGTCAGGTAAAGCGTGGCGAAGTCGACCGGGAGCGAGACCCGCAGGACACCGCTCGGCTGCTCCAGCATCGCGCCGAGCTGCTCGTGTGCGAGCCGTGCCTCGTCGACGATGCGCTTGCTTCGTTCGTAATAGAGCTGGCCGGCCTCGGTGAGCTCGATCCTGCGCGTCGTTCGATGCAGAAGCCTCAGGCCGATCGCCTTCTCCAGCGCGCTGATACGTCGCGACAGAGTCGAGTTGGGCATGCCCAGAGCCTCAGCCGCCTTTCGGAAGCTCCTCGCTCTCGCCACCTCCACGAACAGCGCCATGTCGTTTAAGTGGCTCACGCTATTGCTCCATATTTGGAATATTGATTTCACTTTTGCCGGATTTATCCCGACATTGGAATAGTAGACAAGCGCTCCAGCAAATGGAGATCCCAATGAGTCCCTTATTCACCCCTGTCCGCGTCGGCCGCTACACTCTGCCTAACCGCCTCGTCATGGCCCCGATGACCCGCAGCCGCGCCGGCTTCGACGGTATGCCGGGCGAGCTGGCCACCGAATATTATTCCCAGCGCGCCGGCGTCGGCCTGATCGTCACCGAAGGCACCCAGCCCTCGGATGACGGCCAGGGCTATCTTACCACCCCGGGCATCTACACGCCTGCCCATGTCGCCGGCTGGCGGAAGATCACTTCTGCCGTGCACGACAAGGGCGGCCACATCTTCATCCAGCTCATGCATGCCGGGCGCATGTCGCATCCCGACAATACGCTGCATCACCGCCAGGGGGTCGCGCCGTCCGCGATAGCGCCGGGGACGGGTATGTTCACCATGACGGGGATGCAGGACATTCCCACGCCGCGCGCGCTGACGACCGAAGAGGTGCGCCAGACGGTCGCCGATTTCCGCCATGCCGCGCGCTCGGCGGTCGAGGCCGGCGCCGACGGCATCGAGATTCACGGCGCGAACGCCTACCTGGTCCAGCAGTTCTTCGCGCCCAGCGCCAACACGCGCACGGACGAATATGGCGGGTCGATCAAGAACCGAGCGCGCTTCGCCATCGAAGTCGCCACGGCGATCGCCGAGGAGATTGGCGCGGACCGCACCGCGATCCGCCTGTCACCCGGGACGACGATATGGGGGATCGACGAAGGCGCCGAAGGGCCGGACCTCTACCGCTATCTGGTCGCCGAACTCGACAAGCTCGGGCTCGCTTACGTGCACATCATGCACCAGGGCGACGAGGCGCTGCTGGCCGATATCCGTAAGCTCTGGCACCAATCGTTGATCCTCAATCGGCCAAGTCGTCCGCGTGACCAGATCGGCGCCGACGTAGCTTCGGGGCTGGCCGATCAGGAGTCCTACGGCCAGATGGTCCTGGCCAATCCGGACTTTGTGGAACGGTTGAAGACCAATGCGGCGCTGAATGCGGCAGTCCAAGCCACTTTCTATGGTGGCACCGCCCTGGGCTACACCGACTATCCTGCTTTGAGCGCGTAAAGCGCAAGCAAGTAAATCCCCAGACGCCAGTAGTCCAATAGATGTCTCTTACCTGAGACGGACTGCCTAATGAAGTCCTGCACGGGGGGACTTCCAATCCATGTCTTCCACAGGAAGGAGAAACCTCTTGAACCCACCCGATGGCTTCAAAAGCGCCCCCCGCCGGTCTGAACCGCTTGGCTCCGGCCGGGCCCTACGTCTTCAAGCATATGGCGGCACAGAGAGCTTGAAAGTCGATTGGCTATCCGCCCCCGAACCTGGTCCCGACCAAGTGCTCGTCCAGGTCAAGGCTGCCGGAGTAAACGGAATCGACTGGAAAATCCGTGACGGCTACGTCCGCGACAAGTTCAAGTTATCTTTGCCCGCGACGCTTGGCATCGAAATGGCGGGGGTCGTGCTGCGGACCGGCTCCAACGTCGAAGGCGTGAGGGTCGGAGACCGGGTCATGGCCGCGCTGGGTGGCCTGGGCGCTTATGCTGACCATTTGCTGATAAATGCCGAAAAACTCGTCAAGACGCCTGCGGTCCTGTCAGACATCGACGCGGCGGCAGTACCGGTGGCAGCGATGACGGCATGGCAAGTCCTTCAGGTCGCCGATTTCGACCTTCGGGGGCGGCGGGTGTTGATCCACGGCGCGGCTGGTGGGGTGGGCAGCTTCGCCGTCCAGTTCGCCAAGACGGCTGGAGCGACCGTCTATGCTACAGCCTCAACCAAGAGCGTGGCCCATGTCCAAGCCTTGGGCGCTGACGAAGTGATCGATTACCAGAAACAGAACTTCGAGGTTCTTGCGAGCGACATTGACCTTATCGTCGATCTTGTCGGGGGCCAGGTCTTAGACAAATCTTGGTCGGTCCTATCGCCTGGCGGCATCCTGGCCAGCATCGCTGCAACTGATGTGGTTTCGCGCGCCCCGGCAGGCCGTCATGGCATCTGGTTGTCAGTCAAACCTGACACCGCGCGCCTAGCCACAATCGCTCAAGAGATCGCTGACGGCTCGCTGCGGTCCACGATTGCAGAAGTGGTCGGCTTCGACGATCTGGCATCCGCGATCGAGCGCAATCGCACCGGCCATGCTCCCGGAAAGATAATCTTAGACCTCACCAGGTGACTTCAGCTCATGGTAATCGTCCCTAAAGGGGGGACCGTCTGCATTCGGCTCATGTTGGGACGGCCGTGAACCACAGTTATGCAGGGCCTTTCCGCTCCGCCGCAAATCTCAAATGCGCGTTTTTTAGCCTTCCCTGACCGGCAGCGCCTTTTCACCGGAATCGACCGCCCTATTTTCGCCTCGACAGGTGGGTGGCTGCTTGCTGGACGAGTCCTTGCGGCGAGTACGGCATGTGCTTCGAGGTACCCCACATGAACTTCCACGATCGGCACCTATTGCGGTTGCGGGTGAACGGAGAGGATCACAGCCTTTCCGATCTCGATCCCCGCGTCACGCTGCTCGACCTGCTGCGCGAGCGGCTTCATCTGACCGGAACGAAAAAGGGATGCAATTTCGGCGAGTGCGGCGCCTGCACCGTGCATCTCGACGAACGGCGTGTGAATGCCTGCATGATACTTGCCGTGTCCTGCGAGGGACGCGAGGTCACGACGATCGAAGGGCTGGCAGACGGCGATGCGCTTCATCCCGTGCAGCAGGCGTTCATCGATCATGATGGTTTTCAGTGCGGATTCTGCACGCCCGGCCAGGTGATGTCGGCGGCGGCGCTGATCGAGGAGGGACATACCGGCTCCGATGCCGAGATCCGCGAATGGATGAGCGGCAATCTGTGCCGCTGCTCGGCCTATCCGCAAATCGTCGAGGCGGTGCGCGCGGCGGCCGGGAGGGTGAGCCAATGACCCCATTCGTCTACGCGCGCGCCGATAGCCTGGGCGACACGATCGCGGCCGGTGCGGCGCCCGACAGCGCCTTTCTCGCCGGCGGCACCGAATTGCTCAACTGGCTGCGCCTTGGCATTGCCGGGCCGGCGCGGATCATCGATATCTCCCGCCTCGACGGGCTGGATCAGGTCGAGGCACTGCCCGGCGGCGGCTTGACGATCGGCGCGCTGACGCATCTCAACGATGTCGCGCAGCATGCGCTGGTCATGCGCGATTATCCGGTATTGAGCCAGGCGATCCTCAACGCCGCATCGCCGCAACTGAGAAATCTCGCAACGATAGGCGGCAATCTGCTGCAGAAGACGCGCTGTGCCTATTTCCGCGCCGAAGAGCAGCTGCCATGCAACAAGCGTCAGCTCGGCTCCGGCTGCTCGGCATTGCATGGCATCAACGACAATCACGCGATATTCGGCTGGACCGAGGATTGCGTCGCCACCCAGCCATCCGACCCGGCGGTGGCGCTGGCAGCGCTTGATGCGGTCATCGTCACCGCGCACCGCAGCGGCGGCCGGCGCATTCCGGCAGCCGAATTCCACCTGCTTCCCGATACGCGGCCCGAGTCGGACAATGTGTTGCAGCAAGGCGAACTGATCACGGCAATCGAGCTGCCGGCGCCGGCGCCGCGATCGGCTTACCTCAAGGTGCGCGAGCGCGAATCCTACGAATACGCCATCGTCTCCGCCGCCGTTGTGCTGGAGATGGACGGCCAAATCATTCGTCGGGCTGCCCTGGCGCTGGGGTCCGTCGCGCTGCGGCCGTGGCGGCTGAGCGCCGCCGAGGAGCAGCTCGCCGGTGCCGAAATCGGCGATCGCGAGGCGTTGAGCACCGCTATCGAGCAATCCTTCGCCGAAGCGCGTCCCTTGTCGCAGAACGCCTACACGATCGAACTGGCCAAGACCGCCGCTTTGCGGGCGATCGAAAGAGCAGCGAGGATGCCGTCATGATGATCAGCCAGCCTGTTGCCCGCCCTGACGGCGGCGTCAAGGTGACCGGCCGCGCCCGCTATGCGGCCGACTATTTTGCCCCCGATCTGCTCCATGCGGTACTCGTGACCGCGCCCGTTCCCGCCGGCCGCGTGACATCGATCGTCGTCGACGATGCGCTCGCCGAGGAAGGCGTCGTGCGTGTGCTCACGCATGAGGACATGCCCAAATTCGGCCGGTTCGCATCGCCGAGGGCCGAGCCGGATACGCAGATGCAGCAGGCCGAAGGCCCGCCGGCAGCGCAGAGCTTCATGCCCATGCAGGGCGACGAGATACGTCACGAGGGTCAGCCGCTTGCCATTGTGCTGGGCGAGACGCTGGAGGCGGCGGAGGCCGGTGCCCGCCGCGTCGCATTGCGCTACGAGTTCGCCGAGCCGGAATTGCCGGCACCGCCGGAGTGGACCGCCATCGACAAGGCTGCGGTCGTGCCGAGGGAGAGCGGCTTCCTGTTCCTGGAGCCGACGTTTACCAAGGGCGAGGTCGACCGCGGGCTTGCTGACGCTGCCGCCATGGTCGAAGCCGTCTACCTGCAGCCGTCGCGCCATCACAACGCCATGGAGCCCTCGGCGACGCTCGCCGAATGGAATGACGGAGAGCTGACGCTGCACGACGCCACGCAACACGTCTACGGTGTCCGCCAGGTGGTTGCCGCCCGCATGAATGTCTCGGCCGAGAAGGTCCGCGTGATTTCCCGCCATACCGGCGGCGGCTTCGGCGGCAAGGGCTGGATCTGGCCGCATCAGGTGCTGGCCGCCGCCGCCGCGCGCATCATGGAGCGCCCGGTCAGGCTGGCGCTCAGCCGCGCCAATGCCTATTCCTGCCTCGGTTATCAGCCGCGCATGGCACAGAAGATCGTGCTGGCGGCGGACAGGTCGGGCAAGCTGACGGCCGTGCAGCAGGACGTGGTCAACCTGACCACCGTGACCGACGATTTCGTCGAGTTCGCCACCGAAGCCTCGAAGGGTCTCTACGCCACGCCGGCCATGCGTCTCAGCCAGCGCGTGGAGCGCGCAAACGTCGCCATGCCGACGCCGCTGCGCGCGCCGGTCGAGGGTCCGGGCACCTGGGCGCTTGAAAGCGCGATGGACGAGCTCGCCCACCGCCTCGGCATCGATCCGCTCGACCTGCGTCTGGTCAACTATGCGGACACGGATCCGGCCACCGGCCAGCCCTGGTCGTCGAAGAAGCTGCGCGAGGCTTATGAGGAAGGCGCCCGCCTGTTCGGCTGGCGCGAGCGCTCGCGCAAGCCGCAACGCGACGGCGACTGGCTGATCGGCTACGGCATGGCGACCTGCAGCATGGGCTGTTTCCGCAACCCGACGCCTGCAGCCGAGGTCAGGTTGCACCGGGATGGCACGGTGCTCATCCGCACCGGCACCCAGGACATAGGGACCGGAACACTCACCATCTTTCCGCAGATCGCGGCCGACGTGCTGGGCCTGCCGATGGAGAGGATCGAGTTGGAAATGGGCGATACACAGCTGCCGGAGGCGGGGCCGACCTATGGCTCGTCATCGACCATGGGGGTGGGCGCGGCGGTGCTTGCCGCTGCCGAAGATGCGCGTTCGCAGCTTGCCCGTCTTGCCAATCTGCTGCCGGACGAGGTGGAGATGCAGGACGGCAAGATTCGCCGCAGAGGCGCTGCCGGCGGTCAGACGATCGCCGACGTGATGAGCCATACCGACATCGGCGAGATCACCGGCTCCGGCTCGTTCGATCCGGCGCAGCATGGCAAAGGCCTCGCCATGCGCACTTTCGGCGCGATTTTCATGGAGGTCGGCGTCGATCCGGGGCTCGGCCTGCTCAGGCTTCGTCGCGCCGTCGGCAGCTACAGCGCCGGCCGCATCGTCAATCCCCGCACCGCACGCAGCCAGATGACGGGCGGCATCATCTGGGGCTGGGGCATGGCGGCAATGGAGCAGAGCAGGCACGAACCGGTGCTTGGCCGGTTCCTGTCGAAGAACCTTTCCGGGGTTGCCATTCCGGTCAACGCCGACATTCCCGGCGACATCATAATCCACTTCGTCGATGAGGTGGACGAGCATGCCAGCCCGATCGGCGGCAAAGGCATCGGCGAACTCGGCGCCACCGGCGTTGCCGCTGCTGTTGCCAACGCCGTCTTCGACGCCACAGGCAAGCGGATCCGGGAGTTGCCGATCACGCCGGAAAAACTGCTGTAGAAGGATCGGCCCGCGGAAGCGTCTGCTCGACGAGGTTGACGTAATAGCGCATCACCGTCGGCACGATCTCGTCGTTGAAAACGTAGCGGTCGCCGTGCAGGCCTTCGCCCGGGCCGACCTCGCCGGCACCGATCCACGCATAACAGCCGCTGGCGTCGCGGATCATGAAAGCGAAATCCTCGCAGCCGAGACTGGGGCTGAACTCGGTCAAGACATTCTCCCGGCCGACGACGGAGGCGGCGGCCTCGACGGCGCGGGCCGTCGCATCCGCCGTATTGATCAGCGGCGGATAGCCCTTCCTGTAGTCGAGCCTGGCCTTGAGCGAATGCGCGGCGGCAATACCTTGTGCGATCTCGCCGATCAGCCTCTCGCAATGGTCGGAAAGGCCGTGCTCGAAGAAGCGGCAGGTGCCTTGCAGCCAGACCTTGCCCGGCACGATGTTGCCGACATTGCCGCCATGGATCTGCGTGATGCTGACGACAAGCGCGCTCTGCGGGTCGACCGAGCGGCTGACGATGCGCTGGACGGCTTGCACGAAGGCGCTGGCGGCCAGGATCGGGTCGTCGCCGAGCTGCGGCATGGCGGCATGAGCGCCAAGACCCTCGAAGGTCAGTTCGAAATTATCGACGGCCGCCATTTGCGGCCCGACGCGGGCGGCGATCGTCCCCAGCCTGATGCCCGGCCAGTTGTGGACCGCATAGACCGCTTCGACCGGAAAGCGCTTGAACAGGCCGTCCTCGATCATGCGCATGCTGCCGCCCTCGTTTTCCTCGGCCGGCTGGAAGATGAAAGTGACGGCGCCGTCGAAGGCGCGGGATTCGCTGAGCAGTTTGGCGGCGCCGAGCAGCATCGCGGTGTGGCCGTCATGGCCACAGGCGTGCATCACGCCCTCTCTCCTCGAAGCATAGGGCAAGCCGGTTTTCTCCAGCACCGGAAGCGAGTCGAGCTCGGCGCGAAGGCCGATGGCGCGCGTTCCGTTACCGCTGCGCAGGACACCGACGACGCCGGTGCCGCCGATCCCCTCATGCACCTCGTCGACGCCGAAAGAGCGCAGTTTCTCTGCAACGAAACGGGCCGTTTCGTATTCATTGAATCCGAGCTCCGGATTGGCATGGATACGGTGGCGCCAGCCTATAACCTCTGGTGTCAGCGCGGCGACGGGGTCATTATGCAGCATGATGCCTCCTTTCCGCCGACAAAAAGCGGCTTGGTTTGCCAGCCATAGAAGGCCCGGCGAGAGGCGTCTTGAACCGGATTGACCATGGCAAGGACAAACGAAGCGGCAGAGACCGGGAAATACTGGCGCCATCCGTGCTTTCCCGACCTTGGCCTGTTCGAGGCGCGCTTCACCCAGCACCGCTACGACCTGCATACGCACCCGACCTATGTGATCGCCCTGATCACCTCCGGCTGCGAGCGCATTCGCATCGGCCGTCAAAGCGTTCTCGCTCCGGCGGGCGCCATTGCCGTCGTCAATCCTGAGGAGTGGCATGACGGCGAACGCGGGGCGGATGAAGGCTGGGCCTACCGGACGTTTTATCCTTCGGTGCCGATGATGAGCGCGCTTACCCGCGAACTCGGCCGCGACGGCGCTCCAGTATTTTCGCGCGCGACTATCGAAGACAGCATTCTCGCCGCAGCATTGACGGCAGCGCACCAGGGCTCGACATCCCCGGACACAATGACGGCCGAGACGTCCCTGCTCGTGGCGCTGAGACGGCTGATCGTTCGGCATGGCGACTCGAGCGGACAGGCCGAAGAGATCGAAAGCTCCGGATCACAGCGAAGATTTTCGATCTACCGCGATCTTGTCGAAAGCGAGCTTGGCTCACAGCTCGATCTCAAGCGGCTTGCCGGCGCGGCTGGCGTGACCCGGTTTCAGATCATCCGCGACTTCAACAAGGTAATTGGCCTGACGCCGGCGGCCTATATCCGCGACCGGCGATTGCGCCGGGCGAGCGCGCTGATCGAACGGGGATTTGGCCTTGCCGATGCCGCCATCGCGGCAGGTTTCGCCGACCAGAGCCATCTGTCCCGTACATTCCGGGCCATGCATGGCATGACGCCAGGCATGTTCAGAAGAGCGGGATAAGGCGCTCCTGAACAGACAAGCTTGCGCGCCAATGCTTGCTGCGCAATGCTGACGCAGCTCGGGGGGAATCATGCGAAAAATCTTGGCTTCGACGCTGCTGCTCGCGGCAGTTCTATCCGCAACGGCTGCCCAGGCGCTGGACGCCAGCGGCACGCCGGTTGTCGTGACCCCGCTTGCCTCTCGCACCGAGACTGCATCCGGCCAGCCGATCACGCTGCCGCAGAAGAACGTCCAGGTCCTGGTCTCGGCCTATCAGATCGCGCCGGGCGCGACCTTGCCGGTCCACAAGCATCCGTTTCCGCGCTATGCCTATGTCGAGGCCGGCACGCTTCAGGTCACCAACGTCGAGACCGGCAAGAGCAACACCTATCAAACAGGTGATTTCATCATCGAGATGATCGGGCAATGGCATCAGGCGACCAATGTCGGCGCCGATCCGGTCAAGCTGCTGGTCATCGACCAGGTCGAAGAAGGCACCAAGAACACGGTGTTGCGCCAGTAGCTGCCACGTCTGAAAACGGCGTCCGGGCGGATCCAGCACGGCGCGTAACAGCCGTCAGAACGCGAATCCCTCCGGCAAATTGTGATTCCAATAGCCTTCCTCGACAAGTTCACTTATGCGCCAGCCCTCGGACGTGCGTACGACGCGGTCTCGATACCAAAGCCCCTGGAAGAAGACCTGCCTTTTGCCTTCGCCGAGGTCGACCACCATCGGGCATGAACAATGCACGCGCGCGCTGGCCTCATCCCCTCGGAGATCCAGAAGGATTGTCGAAATGGCGTGCTGCGAGATCAATATCTTCGAAAGGGCGCCTTTCATGTAAGCAACATGCTCGTCCACACCGCTCCTGATTCCACCTGTTACAGTGTCGTCAAGCACGGCATCGGGTGTGAATATTTTGCGATAGGCTTCCCAGTCGCGATCGTCCACCGCATAGCAATAGCGAACAAGCAGCTGTTCGATCTCAAGCCTATCGGAAACCTCCTGCAATGAAAGGGTCATGTCCTGTCTCCGCGGTTGGCGGCACTAATGCCGCATGCGCCAAGCCTGCCCCGACATTTCGATCAATATTCACGTTGCCGATGCCCCGAGCAACCTCGCCGCGCGATTGGGCATGCGCTAACCCGAACACTCATTTGGCCTCCGCCTTTACCCGGCCGGCAGCGGCGGCCAGCACGGCGCGATCCCCCTCTTCGTACAAGCGGCGGATGGAGATTGCCTTGACGCGCCAGCCTTCCGGCGTCCGCACCAGCCGGTGGAGATAGCTGCCGCCGACCGTCCAGAACCGCCCGTCGATCCAGTGGGCTGCGCGGACATGGCTGCGTGCGACCGCGTCATTGCCCGCGCCCTCGACGGTGATGTTGGTGATGAGGTGCTGGGTGGCGTCGAAGCCCGGCAGCAGCCCTTGCCATTGGGCGATCAGCGCGTCGCGGCCGCTGGTCGTGACCTCGCCGCCGAAGAGGCTGGTATAGTCGGTCGTGACACGGGCCGCGAAATAGGATCTGACCCGGTCCCATTCACGCAGATCGGCATAGAGGCCAATCCCGGCAATCGCTTCCGCGATAGCGATCCTGTCGTCGACCGTCAGCGCATCTCCCGATGCGCTCGAGGCGGGCGTCGAGACCGCGGAAATCATCGCAGCGGAAACCACCGAGACCAGGACATGCCGGCGGGTGACGAGGCTCATTGTCCCGCCTCCCCCGCACCGCCCAGCGTTGCGCGGAAATGCGCGGCGACGGCATCGCTCGCCGCCTTCACCGGCGCGGCACGGTCGTAGAAATCGAACTGGGTGACGTTGTCGAGCCACAGCTCCCGCCTGGAGCTGGTCAGCCGCGCGTAAAACTTGTGCGCACCCTGCGGAATGGCAGCCGCCTCGCTGTGCACCATCAGAAAAGGCTGGTTCAGGCGCGGAGCCGCCCGGATCGCATCGAACCCCAACCAGCCGCGCCAGAACGCCGGATCGGCCTCGTTGCGCCAGGCCGGGAGCATGCCGCGATCGGGCTCGGTGTAGTAAGGCACCTTGAACATGACCGCGCGCTCGTCGGTCAGGCTCGCGGCCGGCAAGAACGTTTGCTTGCCGGTGCGGCGATACTCGGTCTCGGCCGCATCGCCGGCGGCTTCAAGCCTGGCGACGCCGTCGTTGCCGCCATAGGTCTGCTCGACCACTTCGGCATCCTGCAACCAGGGCGCAACGAGGGCGACCGACTTGATCGCGGCGTTTCCTGCCGCGGCGGTGACCATATAGCCGGAGCTGGCGCAAATGCCGAGCCCGCCGATGCGGTCCTGATCGGTCTCGGGCCGGGTCGCGAGATAGGCGACCGCCGCTTCGATGTCGGCGATCTTGGCGTTAGGATCCTCGTACTGGCGGCGCATGCCGCCGCTTTCGCCCCAGCCGCGAAAATCGAAGGTCAAGGCGACGAAGCCGCGATCGGCCATCTCGCGGGCGTAGCGGGCCGGCATCTGTTCCTTCACCGTCATCCAGGCGCCGGTCACGACCAGCGCCGGCCGAGGTTTTGCCGCGTCCAGATCCTCTGGCAAATAGAGCTCGCCGACAAGCTGCTCACCATGCGAGGAGAATGTGACGCGCTCGACGCGCGGTGCGGCGACGGCATTGGAGGCGGCGAGCGCGGCGGTGGTTGCTACGGCAAGTGTCAGGGTTTTAAGCATCGCAAGTCTCCTTTGGCTTGGAGTGAGAAGCGCTGCGCGTTGCGAGAAAGACCGCCGTCTCAGCGCTGGCCAGCCAGTCGGCCGGGCAGCGGCTTCAGCGGGTAATGCGCCCAGTAGAAGGCGTCCGACTGGTACATGTCGGTCAAAAAATTCTGTGCCTCGGCGATCTTGCCGTCCTGGATGCGAAACATCAGCGCGTAGAGCTGGTCGATCTCGGGACCTGAGCCGACATTCGACCAGCCGCGATGGACGTCGACGACGAGGTCGCCCTGCGCCTGGAAGAAGATCGGCCCGGCCTTGAATTTGCCGTCGGCCAGGCCGCGGAAGAAGGCGACCACCTCGTCCGGCCCGCGCTTGTCGCCGGCGAGCGGATGATGGCCGGGAATGCGCCACACGATGTCGGACGCAAGGAAGGACCGGACGGCCTCGGGATTGCCGGTCGCGTAAGCTGCGTAATAGTCCTTGACGAGCTGGATATTGCGATCTTCCAGCGGACCGCCGTGCGCCGAGGCGGCAGACGCCGCCAGAAGAGCGCCGGCGGCGAGCGAAGCGAGCCTGGTCATCGGTCCTTTCTCCCTGCCTGTTCGAGCCACGCAACAGCGAGCCCGTTCGTCGAGCCCAACATGAGGCTTTTTGTTCGCCGGAAAAACCAGTAGAGTTCGACAGGGCTATTTGGAAAATCCTTACAATGCGCCTCGACCAGTTCAGCGGCATCGTCGCCTTCGTGAAAGTCGCCGAGGCCAGGAGCTTCACCCGCGCCGCCGCCGAGCTCGGCGTCGCTCCGGCCTCGTTGAGCGAGGCGGTCAAGGGGCTCGAGGAGCGTCTGGGGGTGCGGCTGCTCAACCGCACGACCCGCAGCGTTGGCTTGACCGAGGCTGGCGCCCACTACCTCGACCATGTGCGCCCGGCAGCCGAAGACATCTGGGCGGCTGGTGCGGCTCTGCGCGAGAGCCGCGATCGTCCCGCCGGAACACTGCGGCTCAGCCTGCCGTGGATCGCCGCTCCGCTGCTGATCGAGCCGCTGATGCGGCCGTTCATGGATGCTTATCCCGAAGTGCGGCTCAATCTGATCTTCGACGACAGCTTCGTCGACATTGCCGCCGAGGGCTTCGATGCCGGCCTGCGCATCGGCGAGCTTCTCGAGAGAGATATGATCGGCGCGCGCCTGGGCGGGCCCCTGCAGATGGTCGTGGTGGTCAGCCCCGATTATCTGGCGCGCAACGGCACACCGAAACGGCCGGCAGACCTCGCCGCCCATCGCTGCATCGCATTCGCCCTCACCCGCACCCGCACGATTTCACCCTGGGAGTTCATCGTGGAGGGACGCGAAGTCGCATTCACGCCGGACGCATGTCTGGTCGTGAACACGCTTCCGCTGTGCATTACCGCCGCCGCGCAAGGGCTTGGCCTCGCCTTCGCGGTCGAGGGCCTCGCCGCGCCGCTTCTCGCCTCAGGCGCGCTGGTCAAGGTGCTGGAGCCTTTCTGTCCCGCTTACGAGCCGCTCCACCTCTATTATCCGAGCCGCCGCCTGGTACCGCCGAAGCTGCGGGCCTTCATCGACTTCGTCCGCGCGAATTCGCACAAGCTGCGGATCTGATGTGGCTTTTCGAGAACCCGGCCCCGTTCAGCCCCAGGCGCCGACCATCTGCCTGGTGGTTGCGTTGAGCCGGTTGAATGCGTTGATCAGGGCAATCTGGACGACCAGGGCGGCAAGCGCCTTTTCGTCATAGTGCCGGGCGGCCTCGTCCCAGACTGCATCCGGCACCGGATCCGGCCGGTCGGCCAACCGGGTTGCCGCCTCGGTCAGCGCCAGTGCGGCGCGTTCGGCGTCGGTGAAGTAAGGTGTTTCGCGCCAGGCTGACACGGTGAAGACGCGCTCGTCCTTTTCGCCGGCCTTCTTCAATTCGCGCGCATGCATATCGATACACACGCTGCATCCGTTGATCTGGCTGGCGCGTAAATGGACGAGCTTGCGCGTCACATAGGACAGGTCGGCAGTCTCTGTCGACTTGTCCAGCGGGAGCAGCGCCTGCAAGGCGCCGGGAATGAGCATCACCGGGTTTTTCAATCGTGCTTGCATAGTAGTCTCCTTCGGGCGTGTTTTTTCAAGCCCGGACGACGAACATCCGGGGTCTCGATATTTCTTGGTTCTGTCAGTTCGCCGGCCGCCGCGTTGCGGCAAGGCGAGCGCCGGGATCTTCAGCTTTGCGAGGCAGTCACCCGCTCAAGCCGCTCGAGAATGCGCGGCCAACCGCTTCCCATGCCGATATAGCCGCGCTCGTCCTCGGACCGGAACCCGGAATGCTCCATGCGCACCCGCGTCGCTGTACCTTCGGGCGTCAACGACCATGTCACCACGGTCTTCAGACCGCTGTCGGATTCGGTGCCGTCGCCCCATCTGTAGGCTAGCAGGCGTGGCGGCTCGATCTTCAGCACCTCGCAGTTCGTCACGCCGGACCAGCCAGGCACCGGCGTCGCGCGAAAGGTAAAGCGATGGCCTTGCTCAGGCGCAAAGTCGTTCTCCATCAGCCATTCGGCAACTAGATGCGGCACGGTCAGTGCGCGCCATATCTTTTCAGCCGCATGCGGGATCAGACGCTCGACGACAATGGATTTGGTTTCGATTGTGGTTGCTTCAGTCATGACTTCGGACCCGTTGTTTGCGGTTTGGCTGGGCTATCAACAACGCGCTCTCCATGAGAACCAATAACCCACCAGCTATGAGTTACGTATAACGCTTAAGTTATGAATGTGTCAAGCGGCGGAATGGCAGGCGCGCCCGCAAGCACATTGAGCCAACACTTCCGGCTTTCATCGCACCATGCCCGATGCTACCGCTGGCTAGCTGAAATCATCGACGGATCGCCCATGACCGAGACCGAACGCCCTCGCCTCCCGCTGATCGAGATCTGCGTCGAAGGCATAGACGGTCTGCTGGCCGCGCAAGCCGCCGGCGCCGACCGTGTCGAGCTCTGTGCCAGCCTGATCGAAGGCGGCATCACACCGAGCTTCGGCACGGTGCGCACGGCGCTCGAGCTGGCGACGATCCCGTTCCACGTCATCGTGCGGCCGCGCGGCGGCGATTTTCTCTATAGCGAAGCCGAATATCGTTCGATGCTCGCCGACGTCGGCGCGCTTGCCGAGCTCGGCGTCGCCGGTGTCGTCGTCGGTTGCCTCGCTGCCGACGGCACTATCGACGAACAGCGCATGAGCGAATTGGTTAAGGCGGCGGGAAGCTTGAACGTCACCTGCCACCGCGCCTTCGACATGACCCACGACCCGACAGAGGCGCTGGAGACGCTGATCCGCTGCAAGGTCGGCCGCGTGCTGACCAGCGGCCAGCGCGACACGGCGCTCGAGGGCGCTGACCTGCTCGCCGATCTTGTCAGGCAAGCCGGCGACCGCATCATCATCCTCGGCTGCGGCGGGCTTGATCCCGAGAACATCGGCAAGGTGCGGAGGAAAACCGGGTTGAGCGAAATGCACTTCGCCGCGCTCAAGGACATGCCGAGCGCCATGCGTTACCGCAACCCAGGGGTCGGCATGGGCGGCACCGATCTCGACCGCGAATACCGCAACACCGTGACCGATGAGGCGATGGTGGCGGCGACCATCGCAGCCGCCCGGCTGTGATCCTGGAAGATCGAACAACATGATCGAAGTGCGTTTGCCGATCGAACGGGTTTCGCCGCGTGATGAGTCCGCAATCCTCGCGCTCAACAACGAGTATGCCGCCGAATTGTCGTGGCTCGAACCAGAGCGCCTGTCCTTCCTGCTCGGCGAAGCGTTTTACGCGCGCCGCATCGGCACGCTCGAAGCCTTCATCATTACCTTCGACCAGGACGCCAGCTACGACAGCCCGAACTTCCTGTGGTTTCGCGAGCGCTACCCGCGGTTCGTCTATGTCGATCGCGTCGTGGTCGCCGCCGCAGCGCGCGGGCGCGGCCATGCCCGCCGGCTGTACGAGGATCTGTTCGAGCAGGCGTCACGCGTGGGCCAGGCGATCGTCACCTGCGAAGTCAATGCCGAGCCACCCAATCCGGCTTCGGACGCCTTCCATGCCGCAATCGGCTTTGCGGAAGAGGGCGACGCGGTAATCCACGGCGGCAGGAAAGCCGTGCGGTATTATGCAAGACGGATCGCCGGCTAAACGGCGGGCGCCGTTCGCCCTACCAATTGCGGTTCAGCCAGGAGCGGGCCGGCTTTTCGATGATGTAGTAGCTGCACAGCGCGCAAGCGAACGCCGCCGCAAGCATCAACCACGGCGAACTGCCTTTTATGTCGACGAATTGATAAAAGGGCTGCTGCCAAAGATACAGCGAATACGACCACAGCCCCAGCATCGTCATCGGCAGGGACGATAGAAACCCGGTCAGATACCGGCTGCTGAAGTCGAGCAAATTGACGGCGAGCGCCAGCAGCGGCACCGCGACCAGATAGTGGATGGGGGTTGGCACGGCAGCCATGAAAAGGAGCACAGCCACGACTGTGGCCGCCAGGGCAACGTGCGGCCCCTTGAGCAGTGTCGGCAGCCTGTCGTCGGCCTTGAGCAGGCATAACACCGCCGACAGCAGGATCGAGGCGATGTGCACGTCGGTGCGCCAATAGCTGCCCTCGTAGCCTATTGCGAGCACCCGGTAGGAGATGGTGCCGTTTGCCATGGCCAGCACCGACAATGCGCCGAGCAACATGATGATCCGGGATCGCCCCGAGACGACGACGCTGATCAGCGCCAGGATGATATAGGCGTGCTCTTCGACGCAGAGCGACCAGATATGGTCGAGCGCGCCGGCGCGGGTGACGAGAATTCCGGCATAGTTGTAGGTGAACGTCAGCGCCGTCAGCGCCGCCTTCCACTTGAAGGCGATGAATGTGCCGGACAAGGCAACCATCGCGGCGACGACAAAAATTAGCAGTGCCGGGTAGATGCGGGAGAACCGGCGCTTGAAGAATTTCTTCAGCGGATAGTATTCGACAAACAGGATCTCGGCCATCAGCCGGCCGCTGAGCACGAAGAAGAATTCGACGCCCAGGACGCCGAGATTGATGCCGGGAACGGGGAAGAAATGGCCGATCAGCACCAGCGCGATCGACAGGCCGCGCCAGCCGTCGAGATAGGCAAGCCTGGTTCTTGCCGAGCTATCGGCGACAGGCCTGGACACGACAAGACGCGTCGCGGAGATGTCCGTCATGCCGGTCCCTTCATTGAACCTGCGAAAGGCGGGCTGGAGGCCGCATTCCTCCGGCTATATTGCAGCGCACCAGAACTTTGTGCAAGTGCGAGATAACGACACGCCCGAAGTACGGGGACGGACCGAAAGGGGGCTGTCACGTCCGTTCCCCGAAACCAACGGTCGACAGTCTCAGGCGTTGACGGCAGGCGCTGCGCGCCATGGCCAGCTTAATGGCAAATAGTACATTGCCATCTTGGCTGGCTAAAGCAGAATGTACCCACGATTTCCGCGGCGCCGTGCGGCAGGCCTGCTCTTCCGCCATCCAATGCCTTGCCCGTTTGCCCAAATCAGCCGAATGTGCCGGGGACAGATCCACTGAACAGAGACAGTGCATGACCGGCTTCGTCCTTCCCCTGCCCGCAACCCCGTCGGTGGCCGTGGCCGGCTCGCCGGAGCGTTTTGCGGTGCGCCGGATCTTCTGCGTCGGCCGCAACTACGCCGCTCATGCCCGCGAGCTCGGCAATGATGAGCGCGACCCGCCCTTCTTCTTCACCAAGCCAGGCGACGCAGTGGTCGATGCGGCGGTCGGTTCGGGCACGATTATCCCGTACCCGCCGCTGACCCAAAACCTGCATCACGAAATCGAGCTGGTCGTCGCGATCGGCGGAGCCGGCTTCCGCATCCGGCGCGAGCGCGCGCTGGACCATGTCTGGGGCTACGGCGTCGGCGTCGACCTGACTCGCCGCGACCTTCAGGACAAGGCAAAAAAGGCGGCAAGGCCGTGGGACTGGTCGAAAGCCTTCGACCGTTCAGCGCCCTGCGGCCCGCTGGTTCCGGCGCAAAAATCCGGTCATCCCGACAAGGGCCGCATCTGGCTCGAGGTCGACGGCGAGATCAGGCAGGACGGCGACCTCGCCGAACTGATCTGGCCGGTTCCCGACATCGTCTCGATTTGCAGCGAGGCGCTAGAGCTTAAGCCCGGCGACCTGATCTTCACCGGAACACCGGCTGGCGTCGGCGCCGTCGGGCCGGGCGAAAAGATCACCGGTGGCGTCGACGGCATCGGCGAAATCGAACTGACCATCGGCCAACCGATCCGATGAGCGACATCGTCCTCCATAACTACTACCGCTCCTCGACCTCTTACCGGGTGCGGACCGCGCTGGAGATGAAGGGCCTGTCCTACGACTACGTGCCGCATCATTTGCGCCACGGCGAGCATCTCGAACCCGCCTACCTCGCGGTCAATCCGCAAGGGCTGGTGCCGGCACTGGTCCTGGACGACGGCACGCTGCTGACGCAATCGCTGGCGATCATCGAATATTTCGACGAGACCACGCCTGAGCCGCCGCTGCTGCCCAAGGATGCGCCTGGCCGCGCCCGCGTCAGGATGCTGGCGCAGATGATCGCCTGCGACATCCATCCGGTGAACAATCTGCGCGTGCTGACCTCGCTGCGCACACTGTTCGGCGCCGGCGACCAGGATGTCGTCAACTGGTTCCGGCACTGGGTCAACGAAGGCTTCCAGCCGCTTGAAAAGATTCTGGCTTCCTCGCCCGAGACCAAGACATTCTGCCATGGCGACACGCCGGGGCTGGCCGACATCTGCCTGGTCGCACAGGTCACCAGCAATGCCCGCTTCGGCGTCGACATGACGCCCTACCCGACGATCTCGCGCATCAATGCCGCCTGCATGGCGCTGCCGGCGTTCCAGAAGGCCGCGCCTGAGAACCAGATCGATGCCGAGTAGACCGCAAATTGCATGAAGTGATGAGGAACTGCCGATGAAAGCCGTCGTCTTCGAAAAGTTCGGCGAAACGCCAACGATCCAGACCGTTCCCGATCCGGAGCCGGCACCGGAAGGCGTCGTCATCAAGGTGGAGGCGACCGGCCTCTGCCGCAGCGACTGGCATGGCTGGATGGGCCACGACGACAGCATCCGCCTGCCGCATGTGCCGGGCCACGAACTGGCCGGCGTCGTGGTCTCCGCAGGCAACCAGGTGACCCGCTGGAAGGGCGGCGAGCGCGTCACCGTGCCGTTTGCCGTCGGCTGCGGCCGCTGCTTCGAATGCACGTCGGGCAACCACCAGGTGTGCGAACATCAGTTCCAGCCCGGCTTCAGCGCCTGGGGTTCGTTCGCCGAATATGTCGCCATCGATCATGCCGACACCAATCTCGTGCGCTTGCCCGACGGGATGGAATTCGCCACCGCCGCCAGCCTCGGCTGCCGGTTCGTCACCTCGTTCCGCGCCATCGTCGACCAGGGCCGGGTGACGCCCGGCGAATGGGTGGCGGTGCACGGCTGCGGCGGCGTCGGCCTGTCGGCGATCATGATCGCCAGCGCCATGGGCGCCAATGTCGTCGCCATCGACCTCACCGACGAGAAGCTGGACTTTGCCAAAAAGATCGGCGCGGTGGCGACGATCAACGCGGCAAAGACGCCGAACGTGGTCAAGGCGGTCAAGCAGATCACCAATGGCGGCGCGCACATGTCGATGGACGCGCTCGGCCACCCCAGTACCTCGTTCAACTCGATCGCAAACCTGCGCCGCCGCGGCCGCCACGTGCAGGTCGGCCTGATGCTCGGCGACCATGCCAGGCCGCAGATACCGATGGACAAGGTGATCGCATTCGAGCTCGAAATCCGCGGCAGCCACGGCATGCAGGCCTTCCGCTACCAGGCGATGATGGAGATGATCCGCACCGGCAAGCTGAAACCCGAACTGCTGGTCGGCAAGAAGATCAGCCTCGAAGAGGCGCCGGCCGCATTGATGGCGATGGGCGGCTTCGAAGGCATAGGCATCGGCGTGGTGACGCGATTTTGAATGTTAGCGGGCGCATGGGGCAACTCATTGCACCCAATGAGATCAATCAAGTAATGGCTGAATACCGTCTGAGGGCGGGAAGCCAGCCACCAGCAGCCAGCCATGCTCGTCGCGCAAATACAGTTGACCGGAGCCCCACTTTACCGCGTGCCCCCTCGCCTCGAAGCAATCACCGCACATACAGGCCCAGCCGCTCGCCCCCTTCACAGCACCGTCTACCATGTATTTTTTGTCGTCAAAAGAATGACGGCACAAATCACAGAACTCAGGAGGAGGAGAGAAGTAGGTACGTCTGACCGTCGCCTTGTTGATATCGACCAATGAATCGAGTGAAGGACTAGAAATGTTGGCCAAGCTGTTCAGTCTGTACTTTTCGAACATCTCATCCAGGGGACCTTTTGGTAAACCGATAACCCATGCGGTAGCGGTCACAATGCCTTTCTCATGATCAACATTCGTGACTCTCGCCAGTCCAGAAAAAACACTCTGTCCGGAACTCGGCTTGAACAACATAAAAGCAGTAGATGAAGTTATCCAATTAGCGTCAATAAAAATAACCAATTTAAATGTGCCAATATTTGCGTAAATATGTGGATCCTTACCTAAGTCGCCTGAGAATTTTTGAGTCCATTTTCCTTTTATGTCGATCGCCTCCATCGGAACATTTTTTGTCCTAAAGCGGAGTCGATCAAAGGAAATTGCAGCTCCTACGTAGCCGTCGCTGAGGTTCAAATCCTGTGTTGGAACTGCGAGTACTGCAAGGTTAGATAGGACCGTTTGAAAAGCAGTCATAACGTGATTCAGCTCCCACCCTAAACTGTGGAGGCTTTTGTCATCGCGATACCTACTTAGCCTGAAAAATTCACGGTGGGTTGGCGGATGTGGTTCAAGCCGTTGAAATGACGTAGAATTTGGTTGCTAAGGCCGATCCGA
>NZ_JAMYVK010000056.1:0-42239 GCF_040323975.1 Mesorhizobium sp. M0019
GCTCTGCTCTGTCCACATCTAAAGCTTGAATCACAACCAAGCCTCAGACGGAACCCATAGCCAGCCGATTTTCAAAACGGTCTCTAAGTGCATTTTGAATAGCCAAGGTGATCTGGTTCAGGTCGCCCTCTGGAATCTCGGCATCGAGCATGATGAACCGAATGCGTGAAGTTCCATTCTTCGACGTCGACTGCTTCGCCATAAAGACTCCAATTCAGGTATCCGTTTGTGAACATTAGTAGAACTCTGTAGTTGTGACAAGTAATGCCAACGATTTTAATTCTTCTTGCAAGCGTGACCGTTTTTCCGGATACGAGGGATTAGAGCATGAGGATAGGGCAAGCCATCCTCTATCGGCGAGCAGCATTCCCAACCTCAAGCTCAAATACAGAACATAGCACTTACGTCAGACAGAACTCTGCCTTCACGCGCTCCTCACGTCTCCGAACGCCGCCTTACTGTTTGAAGCAGTTCTCACGGTGCCATTGCAAGAAACGACGATGCGGGCGTTCGAATTGGCGGACAGGCGTAAGCGCTCGACCGGTCCTGTTTATAAATCCCTGCACACTGTCGGGATCGTTGACCTGCCGGGAGATCACAATTTCCAAGTCATCGGACAGGCTGATCAACCCGCGATCGAACATCCAATGCGCTGTACCGGACAATGCGATCCCATTGTTGACGACGTCGGGTCCGTTCGCTTCGACCGGTCGAATATGGGCGGCTGAAACCTCTGCCCGGCCGCCACCATTTATCAACTTCAGTCCCGTGATCGCGCACCGCTCATCGTAGGCGCGCAAGACGATGCGACGGAAAATGCGGTCTCGCACAATTCGCGATCCGATGTAGTTTACGCGATCACGGCTCTGTTCGAATTCGAATGGCGCCTGCTCATCCTGAAAGCCGGTAGATGTGCCGACGTCATCAATGCGCGGTAGCAACAACTCATTCGTGTCCAGGCCGAGATCGATAATGCGGTTGAAATCGGCTGGACTGATGGGGCGAACGGCCGATTGGGCGCGACCGGAAATCCGTCCCTCGTCGTTGAGCAAGCCTCGTTCAACGAGACCATCGGTTCCGTTAAATGGAACCGGATTGACGAAATCCAGGTAGGTCCCGGGCTCAATCAGAGCGAGGTACATATCAGGCGTCGCTGGATCGGGAATGACCTGTTGGACTCTGGCTACGGCGTAATAGCCTCGGGTATCGTTTACCTTGCTGGGCTCGTAATAAATGATCCAGTTGCCAACGCATTCTTGAACGCGGCGCAGATACGAGCCAGGAAACTGATATTGCTCAGCGGGGCGGTCATTGTAGATCGAATCTGAGCGGTGAATGAAGACCCCGAATCCCATGATCTTCCTGTAGTGCTTTCTTTGGGGACATCTGCCTCAGATGTAACAACAAAATCTGATCTTGAGGGCTTAGTCTAGGCCGGAGAAACTTTTCCCCATGGTATCGGTCATTGGAAACGCACGTTGTACCGATAGGGAAAACGCTAGCAAAGCGCCGCGCTATTTTTCACGCAGCGTGTCGCACAACGCCCGCGCCGTCCGTCCCCCGACAGAAGGAACCCGCCATGCCAAACTCATCGTCACCGAATTCATCAGCGTCGATGGCATTGCCGAGGTCGAGAAGCTGCCGGGCGTGACCTGGAACGATGAAATGCAAAATTCAAGAACGACGAGCTTGCCGACAGCGGCGCCATACTTTTGGGGCGCACGACCTGTGAGATTTTTGCCGGCTCGTGGCCCAAGGAGACCGGAGACTTCGCCGACCGATTCAACGCGCTGCCGAAATATGTCGCCTCGACGAGCTTGACGCCGCGCGGATCCCTCCCGCCATTGATGCGATCGAGTTCGCAGCCACCTGGCGGAAGGCGGAAGGGTCTGATCCGCCCTTTCTTGCTGCTGCGGTAGAAGACGTCTTGATTCAGCCAAAAGCCCAAATTGCTGGATTTGGCAGCCCAGGAAGTATAGGCTTGGTTTTTGGTTCAAGCGATGGAACAGAGACTAGCCGCAATTCTGGCCGCCGATATGGCGGGCTACAGTCGGCTAATGGAGGCCGACGAATCCGGCACGCTCGCACGTCTTCGGACCCATCGCATAGAACTGGTCGATCCCGCCATCGCGAAGAACAAGGGCCGGATCATCAAGACCACCGGAGACGGCATGCTCGTTGAGTTCCAGAGCGTGACCGATGCCGTGAAATGCGCCGTGGAAATCCAACAGCGCATGAAACGGCGCAATTCGGACGTGCCGCAAGAACGGCGTATCGAATTCAGGATCGGCATAAATCTCGGCGACATCATTTTCGACGATGAGGACATTTTCGGCGACGGCGTCAATATTGCGTCGCGCATCGAGCAACTCGCCGACGTCGGCGGCATCTGCGTGACCGCAGCGGTGGCGACCCAAATTGCCGACCGTCTCGAAATTGCCATGGAGGACCTGGGCGAGAAGACGTTAAAGAACATCAGCCGCCCGGTTCGCCTCTATCGCGTTGGGTTTGATAGTTCTGTCCTGCCAGAAGTCGAGGCAAAGCGATCCATCTCGAAACCGTCGATAGTGGTGCTGCCATTCACCAACATGAGCGGCGACCCCGAGCAGGAATTTTTCGCGGACGGACTGACCGAGGACATCATCACCGAACTGTCCCGCCACCATGAGCTGTTCGTCATCTCGCGCAATTCCAGCTTCGTCTACAAGAACCGCGCCGTGAATGTGCGCGAGGTGGCCGAGAAACTCACCGTCCAATACCTGGTGGAGGGAAGCGTCCGCAAGATCGGCGACAGGGTGCGCGTGACGGTTCAGCTCATCGACACGGCGAACGACGCTCATATTTGGGCGGACAAATATGACCGGAAGCTGGACGACATATTCGCGATTCAGGATGAGGTGACCGCGGCGATCGCAGCCACGCTGCCCGGTCGTGTCGAGGCGGCTCAGCGGGACCAGCTCGCGCGCGCGAAACCCGCAAACATGGCCGCGTATGAATGTGTGCTTGCTGCCAAGGTGCTGCATCACCGAAGCACGATTGCGGATAATGAACGCGCGCAAACCTTAATAGAAAGGGCCGTCGCGCTCGACCCCGATTATGCCCATGCCCATGCCTGGCGGGCCTGCATTCTTGGCCAGGCCTGGGTCCATAACTGGTGCGAAGACAGGGATGCCGTCTGGAACAACATCATGGCGGCGCTGGACAGGGCGCTGGCGCTGGACAACAACGATGCCGATGTCCACCGCATTCTCGCGGCAGTGAACGTGAACAACAATGAGCTGACCACTGCGCGCTACCATCAAGAGCGGGCGCTGGCCCTCAATCCCAATTACGACCTCGTGGTGGTGCAGCAAGGCGAGTTATTGACGTGGCTCGGGAGGCCGGAAGAGGGAATTGAATGGATCCGCAAGGCAATGCAGTTGAACCCGCACCACCCGGAGAGGTTCTGGAGCCATCTGGGAAAGGCGCATTTCGCCGCGCGCCAGTATGGCGAGGCGATCGAAGCTTTCATGCATCTGTCAACCATGGACTCGGCTCAGCACGCTTTCGCCGCTGCCTGCTACGGCTGGCTCGGCGACGAAATCGCGGCCGCGGCGCATCTAGGCAAGATCAGAACGCTCGATCCCCAATTCGACCTCGATTCATTTATCGCCACCCTGCACTTTGCCCAGGAGTCTGATGTGCAGCACGTCCGTGAAGGACTGCTGAAAGCCGGAATTGCCCGCCTGTAGCCAGCCCGTGACTACGACCCAGATCCAATCGGCAAAAAAGACCGGCCTCCGATGCGGACCTTGTGGCATGACCGAACGATGGGCAGGTCGGAGAAGCTTTTCCCACGGTATCGGTCTTTGGAAGCGAACAGGGAAAACCCTCCCCCTGAAAAAGCGCCGCGCTAGTTGACTGCGCATGTCGCATAAGGCCCGCGCCATTCGGCCCTGCCAGAAAGGAACCCGCCATGAGAAAACTCATCATCACCGAATTCATCAGCGTCGATGGCATTGCCGAGGTCGAGAAGCTGCCGAGCGTGGCCTGGAACGATGAGATGCAAAAGTTCAAGGACGACGAGCTTGCCGACAGCGGCGCCATGCTGTTGGGGCGCACGACCTATGAGATCTTTGCCGGCTCGTGGCCCAAGGAGACCGGAGATTTCGCCGACCGGTTCAACGCGCTGCCGAAATATGTCGCCTCGACCAGCTTGCAGGCGCTCGACTGGCAGCCGGCCGAGCTGCTGCAGGGCGCGTTGCCGGACGCGGTCAGAGGGCTGAAGCAAGGCAGCGGCGGCAACATCTATGTGCATGGCAGCCTCAGCGTCGCGCAGGAATTGCTGCGCCATCGCCTGGTCGACCGCATCAGGCTGCTCAGCTACCCCGGTGCCGTTGGCCAGGGCAAGCTGCTGTTCCCGCCTGGCGCGCAATTGCCGCTCGAGCTGATCTCGGCCAGGCAATTCAGCAACGGCGTGGTGGCGCTGGAGTATGCGGCTGGGAAGGCGTGATGAGCCAATCTCCCCCCTTGAGGGGGAGATGCCCGGCAGGGCAGAGGGGGGCGACTCGCGTAATGCGCCAACCCCCACCGACGCAAGAGGCAGGCCGCGCCCGGTCGAACCGACCCCCTCTGGCCTGCCGGCCATCTCCCCCTCAAGGGGGGAGATCGCAGCTTCGGCCATCAGCGCCTCACCCAAGCTACCGCCCCCGCCCGCCTGCCTCCAGCTTCTGCTCGGCGGCGATCAGCATCTCGACAAACCTCGTCACCTTGGGCGGGCGGAAGCGGGCGGCGGGGTAGACTGTGTAGATGCCGCCGGAGGGCAGCCGCCACTCGGGCAGGATCTGCACCAGCCGCCCGGCGGCCAGTTCGTCCCGCACCAAAAAGTCCGGCAGCACCGACAGGCCGGCGCCGGCGCGGACCGCTGCCAGCACTGCCGGCGTTGCGTCGATCGAAATCGTTGCCTGCATGCGCACGGCCTGCTGCTCGTCATCGCCGCGCGAAAATTGCCATAGCAGCGGTTCGCGCAGCGCCATGTTGGCGACGAAGGGCAGCCCGGCGAGGTCTTGCGGTTCGCCGGCGGTGAACCGGCCTGCAAAGCCGGCGCCGCATACCATGAATTGTTGGAAGGTGCCGATGCGCCGGGCCTGCAGGCTGGAATCGGCCAGCCAGCCGACGCGGATGGCCACGTCGATGTGGCCGGAAACCAGGTCGATCGTCTCGTCGCCCAGCGTCAGCTCCACCCGGCAGGCGGGATAGCGCGCGCTGAAGGCGGCGACCACCGGCACCACCGCCGATGTGCCGTAGTCGTTGGACGCGGCGATGCGCAGCGTGCCGGTCGGCTCGGCGGCGGCCTGCGCGAGCTCGTCGAATGCATCCTCGGCCTGCTGCAGGACCTGCAGGCAGCGGGCATGGAACGTTCGGCCGGCCTCGGTCGGATGGACGCGCCGCGTCGTGCGGATCAGCAGCGTCGTTCCGACATCGCGCTCCAGCCGCGCCACCTGCTGGCTGACCACCGCCTTGGTGATGTCCAGCCGCTCGGCGGCCCGCGTGAACGAGCCGGCATCGACCACCGCCGCGAAATAGGCCAGCCGGTTCAGGTTCATGCTTCGCTCATGGCGGAGGCAGTCTCATTGTCAGGCAATGGCATACATTACGTCTATTTTGTCGGCCTTCAATACGCATTCCGCTTTTGCCATCTTGCGGGCATCGAGGCTGCGCGCCGCCGAGTTCCGCATTCCCAGGAGACATCCATGTTCACACGGAGAAGCATCATGAAAACCACCCTCGCCGCCGGCGCTGCCGCGGTCTTTGCTCCCGCCGGGCTTGGCCATGCGGCCGGCGGGCTTTCCTGGAAACATTTCCCCGCCGGGCAAAACGGCTTCTTCCGCGCCCCGGTGCTGGTCTCCGGCGCCGCCGAAGCCGTGCTGATCGATGGCGGTTTCACTTACCCCGACGGCCGGGCCGTGGCCGAGGCGATCAAGGCGACCGGCAAGACGCTCACCACCATCTATGTCAGCCAGTCCGACCCGGACTATTATTTCGGCCTCAAGCCGATCAAGCAGGCGTTCCCGCAGGCACGGGTGATCGCCGCGGCCGAGACGGTGGCCGCCATCAACGGCAATGTCGAAAAGAAGCTCGCCGTCTGGGGGCCGCAGCTCAAGGAGAATGGCCCGCAGGCGCTAGCCGACGCCGTCATCCCCGAAGCATTCGACGGCAAGACGCTCAGCGTCGATGGCGAGACCATCGAGATCGTCGCCGCAGAAGGCCTCGCCAACCGGCGCTATCTCTTCGTGCCGTCGCTGAATGCGGTGTTCGGCGGGGTGATGATCTTTGCCGGCGTGCATGTCTGGACAGCCGACACGCCGACCAGGGAACTGCGCGCCGCCTGGCTCGCCAATCTCGAAAAGATCGCGGCGCGCAACCCGGCAATCGTCGTGCCCGGGCACATGACGCCTGAGGCCGCTACGGACCTTTCAGGCGTCGAGCACACCAAGACCTATCTCATCGCCTTCGAGGAAGAACTGGCCAAGGCCAAGGACGCGGCCGCACTGAAGAGCGCCATGGAAGCCCGCTTCCCCGGCCTCGGCATGGGCGTGGCGCTCGACATCGGCTCCAAGGTTGCCACCGGCGAGATGAAGTGGGGCTGAGATGGCCGCCAATCGCGAGCTGATCCGCGCCACTTACGAAGGATACGCTCATGGTCCAGCGGGCGCTGACGCCGGACGCTTGATTACGGTCATCCGCCGAGACGGTTGGTGCGCTTGCTGGCTTCGGCTTTGGCGCGGGCCTCGACCGCCTTTTCGATCTCGCGCTTTAGCTCGTCCTTGATCGCCACCGTCTCGGCCATCAGCGCCTCGACCTTCATGAAATCGAGCACCCGGTATTTCGAAACGGCCGGCCTGATCAATATGTCGGGCCGGCTCTGGTTCAGCTTGCTGGCGATGATCGACTGCATCATCAGCTGCGTGGCGCCGAACATCAGGTCGACGGAGGTCGGAAATTTGCGGCCGGCCTCGGTTGGCGCGCCGACCACGTCGACGGCGATGATGATGTCGGCGTCGAGCTCGATCAGGTCGAACGGCACGGGATTGTAGATGCCGCCGTCGATCAGCAGCCTGCCGTCGCGCATCACCGGGCGGAACACCGCCGGGATCGCCGCCGAAGCGGCCAGCGCCGAATGCAGCTCGCCTTCGTCGAACACGGCGAGCTGGTGGCCATAAAAGTCCGTTGCCGTCACCTTCAGCGGTATCTTCAATTCGGCGAAGGTTTCGGGAATGGCGTCGGGCAGGAACGCCTTGAGGATGCGCTCGACATTGAACTGGCTGACCCGCAGGCCGCCCTGCATCGCCTCGGCAAAAGTGCCGGGCC
This sequence comes from Mesorhizobium sp. M0019, assembly GCF_040323975.1. NCBI lineage: Bacteria > Pseudomonadati > Pseudomonadota > Alphaproteobacteria > Hyphomicrobiales > Phyllobacteriaceae > Mesorhizobium > Mesorhizobium sp. M0019. The sequence continues at coordinate 7,351 of NZ_JAMYVK010000056.1, forward strand.
GCGCCCGCCACATGCGCGTCGCCACTTCGGCGCGGCGGCCGAGGATCGAGCGCGTATAGTCGTGGATGTCCTTGCCGGTCATGCCCGAGGCCATGCCGGCGCCCATGATGGCGCCGATCGACGAGCCGGCGATTGCCGCCGGCCTTATGCCCAGCTCGTCCAGCGCCTCGATGACATGGATATGCGCCAGCCCACGCGCCCCGCCGCCGCCAAAGGCGATGCCGAAGCTAGGCGCCATTTTGGGTGCCCCATGTGGCGGAGCTATCGAATTTGGGCAAATGCCCCCTCGCCCGGATTGTCGGCAGTTTGCGGTCGTGGCGCGTCTTTCCTTCTCCCCTTGTGGGAGAAGGTGGATCGGCGCGGAGCGCCGAGACGGTTGAGGGGTGTTGGACGGAGCTCGGTCGATGCCAAGCTGGAGCACCCCTCATCCGTCGCCTTCGGCGACACCTTCTCCCACAAGGGGAGAAGGGGGAGCCAACCGGCGCAGGCCAGTGCGGGAAAAGTGGGCTCATCCCTTGTTGGCCGCGCCGAGCTTCGGCCCGACCACCATGACGGCCGGCTCGGCGGAGAGCAGCTTTTTCGCCACCGCTTTCACCTGGTCCAGCGTCACCGCGTTTATCAGGGCGGCGCGGCGCTGCATGTAGTCGATGCCGAGCTTGCCGAGCTGAATCTCGACCAGCATTGAGGCGATCGCGCCCGAGGAATTCAGATTGTTGATGGCATAGGCGCCGATCATGTATTTCTTGGTCGCCGCCAGCTCGGCTTCGGTCGGCCCCTCCTCGGCCATGCGCTTGACCACGTCGCGCACCACGGCCAGCGTCTCGGCCGCCCTATCGGCGCGGGTCGAGGTGGTGATGGACAGCGCCTCGGAATGCTGGTGGTCGACGAGGTCGGAGCTGACGCTGTAGGCCAGGCCGCGCTTCTCGCGCACCTCGTCGAACAGCCGCGAGGTGAAGGTGCCGCCGCCGAGGATCTCGTTCATCAGCACCGCGGCGAAGAAATCCGGCGCATTCCGCTTCACGCCGGGATAGGCGAGTTGCAGCGAGGCCTGCGGCTGGTCGTAAACGACCTCGAGCTGCTGGCCGAGCCTCAGGTCGATGTCGGGAACGGGCGTAAGCGCCTGCTTTTCCGGCAGGCTGCCGAACACCAGGTCGAGCTTCTGCTTCAGCGTCTCGGCGTCGATGGCGCCGACCACCGCGACATGCAGGCCGTCACGGGCGAAACTTGCCTTGTGGAAGGCGCTGAGATCGGCCGGCGTGATCGTCGCGATGCTTTGCCTGGTGCCCTGGTCGGGCCGCGCATAGGGATGCCTGCCGTAGATCGCGTCCAGCCATTTGCGTTGGGCGAGCGTATCGGGATCGCGCTCGTTGGCGATGATGCCGGACAGGATTTGCGAGCGGATGCGGTCGATCGGCGTCTGGTCGAAGCGCGGCTGGTTGACCGCCACGCGCAACAGGTCGAAGGCGCCGTCGCGCTGCTCGGCCAGCATGCGCATCGAGCCGTAGATGCCGTCGCGCTGCGCATCGAAGCTCATCTCGGCGCCGACATCGTCAAGCTTGATCTGGAAGGCCTCGCTGTCGAGGTTGCCGGCACCTTCGTCGAACAGGCCGCTCATCAGATTGGCAAGCCCTTCCTTGCCGGGCGGATCCTGTGTCGCGCCGCCATCGAAGACGAAGCGGATGGCGACGATCGGCACCGAATAATCCTCCACCAGCCAGGCGGCAATGCCCTTCGACGAGGTCACCTCCTGGATGTTCATGGCGGCGCGAGCGGAAAGCGCCGGCAGGATGACAAAGAGAAGGGAGAGGAACAGGGTTGCTAGAAGAGAGCCGGCGTGCTGGCGCTTCCCTTCTCCCCTTGTGGGAGAAGGTGGATCGGCGCGAAGCGCCGAGACGGTTGAGGGGTGTTGGACGGAGTGCCGTTGGTGCCAAGCTGGAACACCCGTCATCCGACCGAGCTTCGCTCGGCCCCCTTCTCCCACAAGGGGAGAAGGGGAGGAGCCCACGAGGGGAGAAGACAGAGCGGGACCATGCTGGCTCATCATCAAATCAATTCCCAGCTTGGGTTTGCGGCAGAAGATAGCCGGTCGTTGTGTGGTCGAGATTGAGATAGCGGGCAGCGACCGCCTTGACCTGGTCGGCGGTGACCTTGCGGATGCGGTCCGGCCATTGCTGGACGTCCTGCACGTTACCGCCTGTGGCGAGCGTCGAGCCGTAGATGTTGGCCATGTCCTCCTGTTTGTCGCGGGCAAAGATCATCGAGCGCACGAAACGGTCCTTGGATTTTTCCAGCTCGTCGCTGGTGACGCCGTCTTTCGCGATGCGGGCGATCTCGGCGTCGACCGCGGCCTCGATGTCGGCAAGCTTGGCATCGCCGCGCGGCGCGCCGTAGACGGTGAAATTGGTGTCGTCGAGCATGGTGCCCTGGAAGAAGGCGCCGGCCTCGGCGGCGATGCCTTGCCTGACGACAAGCTCCTGGTAGAGCCGGCTGCGGTTGCCGCCGCCGAGGATTTCGGACAGCACGTCGAGCGCTTCGGCTTCGCCGGGCTTTGCCGTGTGATAGGACGGAACCACCCATTGCGTGGTAAAGCTCGGCACGCTGACGCGCCCGTCGGTCAGCGTCACCGTGCGCCTGGTGTTCTGCTCGGGCTCGACGGGGCGGATGCGCGGCGGCAAGTCCGGGCCGCGCGCGATCTTGCCATAGGTCTTTTCGGCCAGCGCCTTGACCGTTTTCGGCTCGACATCGCCGGCCACCACCAGCACGGCGTTATTGGGTGTATAATATTTGTTGTAGAAGGCCATCGCGTCGGTGCGGTTCAGCTTCTCCATCTCCTGCATCCAGCCGATGACCGGAATGCGGTACGGCTGGTTCTGCCACAGCGTGGCGTCGATCTCCTCGTCGAGCACCGCCTGCGGATTGCTATCGATGCGCGAGCGGCGCTCCTCGAGGATGACGTCGCGCTCGGTTTTGATGACGTCGTCGTTGAGGATGAGATTGCGCATGCGGTCGGCCTCGAAGCCCATCATCTCACCGAGCGCCTGAGGCACCACCGTCTCGTGAAAGGCGGTGTAGTCGTAGGAGGTGAAGGCGTTGTCCGAACCGCCGATGGCGGCGACGGCACGGTCGAGCTCGCCCGCCGCATGGTTGCTGGTCGCCTTGAACATCAGATGCTCGAAGAAATGGGCAATGCCGGACTTGCCCGGCGGCTCGTCGGCGCTGCCGATCTTGTACCAGACCATATGGGTGACGATGGGGGCGCGGTGATCGGGGATGACGACGACCTCCATGCCATTGTCGAGCAGGAAATCGGTGACGACGCCATCGTCAGGATTGTTATCCGCCACAGCCGGCGCGGCCATCACCAGAGCCAGTCCCAAGAGCGTTCCGCGCAGCCATTCAGCCTGAAATGTCATAGATGGCTCCGGTTTGTAGTGGGACGATAGGCGGGGTTGCTGGTCGAGGCAAAACGAATTGTTCGTCATTTTGAAGGCGCCATCGTGGAAGCCGAACTCAGGCGGCCTCGATGAACCGGATGACCGTCTCGCCATAGTTGCGCTCGTCGACAACCGAAAAGCCCGACCCTGCCTCGAACGGCGCCGCCGCCGCTTCCTCGACGACGCAGAGCGCGCCGGGGGCGAGCCAGCCACCGGCCTTGGCCGAGCGCAACGCGCGTTCGCCAAGGCCTTTGCCATAGGGCGGATCGGCGAAGACCAGGCCGAATGCGGCGATGGTGCCCGCCTCGCCCAAGCCCGTCGCGTCGCGGCGGAAAATCTTGGTGCGGCCGGTGAGGCCGAAGGCCTCGACATTGGTGCGGATCAGGCCGCGCCCTTCGGCGGATTCCTCGATGAAGACAGCGTAGGAGGCGCCGCGCGACAGCGCTTCGAGGCCGAGCGCGCCGGTGCCGGCGAACAGGTCGAGCACGCGCACGCCGTCCAGTCTTTCGGGAAAGCGATGCGCCAGCACGTTGAAGACCGCCTCACGCGTGCGGTCGGTGGTCGGGCGGATGGCAAAGGTGCGGGGCGTCGCCAGCGGACGCCCGCGAAACTCACCGCCGACGATCCGCATTGCTTCCTTTCGGGCCGCCGCGCGGCCGGTCGCCACCGCCATCCGGGCGCTCTCCGCGCGGTTTGCCGAACGGCTTTGCACCGCCGCCTTGCGGCTTGCCGCCGGGCTTGCCGTAAGACGGCTTGAACGATGCCTTGCGCGCCTTGTTTTCTGCCGCCTTGGCGGCGTCTGCCTCCGCCCTGCCCTTGCCGATCGGCCGTGCGCCCGGCGCCATCCAGACATTGGCCTTGCGCTGGCCCGGCGGCTCGATCGGCCGCTGCTCGCGTTCAGATTTTTTCCCACCGAAGCCGCCACGAGGCTTGTCGCCACGGGGTTTGTCCCCGAAGTCGCTGCGTTCAGGTCTGGGGCCACGCTCGCCAAAGCTCTTTTTTGGCCCAAAGCTCCTGTCAGGGCTTGTCGACAGCTTGCCGAGCGCTTCGTCGCGGCTGCCCTCGCGCCGCTTGCGGTTCTTGATCAGGCCGCCCTCGCCGATCGGCCGGCGTTCGCCGTCGCGGGTGAATTTCGGCCGCTCGGGCTCCTCCTCGCGCTCACGCCTGACCGGCTTGTTGGAAAACGGCTTGGCGATATCGGCATCGAAATTGGCGCCGGACTCTTCGACCAGGCGCTCGCCGAGCTGGTCGCGCAGCACGCGGCCCTTGATCTCCAGCACATGGCCTTCCGGCAAATCGTCGAGCTGGAACGGCCCGTAGGAAATGCGGATCAGCCGCGTCACGTCGAGACCGAGCGCGCCCAGGATGTTCCTGACCTCGCGGTTCTTGCCTTCGCGCAGGCCGAGTGTCAGCCAGGCGTTCGAGCCCTGCTCGCGGTCGAGCGTCGCTTCGATGGCGCCGTAAAAGACGCCGTCGACGGCAATGCCTTCGCGCAGGCCGGCAAGCGCGCTTTCCTCGACCTTGCCGTGGACGCGCACGCGGTAGCGTCGCAACCAGCCGGTCGCCGGCAGTTCGAGCACGCGCGACAGGCCGCCATCATTGGTGAGCAGCAGCAGGCCTTCGGTGTTGATGTCGAGCCGGCCGATGGTCATCAGCCGCGGCAGCCCGGGCGGCAGCACGTCGAAGACGGTCTTGCGGCCTTCGGGATCGCGGTTTGTCGTGACCACGCCGGCCGGCTTGTGGAACAGGAACAGCCTGGTGCGCTCGATCGGCGGAATCTCCATGCCGTCGAGATGGATGATGTCGCCGGGCATGACGTTGAAGGCCGGCGAGGACAACACCTTGCCATTGACCTTGACGCGGCCGGCCGCAATCAATTCCTCGGCGTCGCGGCGCGAGGCCAGGCCGGCACGCGCCAGCCGCTTGGCAATGCGTTCGCCGGCTTCTTCCGTCGCCTCGACGCGACGCGGGCGCGGCTTGAAGCCGCCTTCCGATGCCGCCTGTGCCCTTTGTGCCCCTTGCGGTCGATCGCCGCCAAAATCACGCTTGGGACGATCGCCAAAATCACGCTTGGGACGGTCGAAGCGCCTCTCACCGCGCTCGCTTTCGGCAGCTGCTGGCCGGTCGCCGCGCGGTGCGTAAGGCTTGCGCGGACCTTCGCGCTTTTCATAAGGCGTGCCCTCCGGACGCGGCCCTTTGCTGAACGGCTTGTCGCCGCCTTTGAAGTCGCGCTTCGGCCGCTCGCCTTCGGCAGCTGCCGGCCGGTCGCCGCGCGGCGCATAAGGCTTGCGTGGACCCTCGCGCTGTTCATAAGGCTTGCCTTCCGGACGCGGCCCTTTGCTGAACGGCCTGTCGCCGCCTTTGAAGTCGCGCTTCGGCCGTTCGCCTTCGGCCGCCGCCGGCCGGTCGCCGCGCGGAGCGTAAGGTTTTTTGGCGCCGAAGGACGGCTTGCCACCCTTGCCGGGAGCGCCATCGCGACCACGCGGCCCCGCCGGCTTCGGGCCGGCCTTGCGCGGGAATTTCTTGTTTTTGTCGTCCATGTGGCCTTTGCTCGTTTGCGCGGGTAGTAACAGGATCGCGCTCTAGTGGCGAGGAGATAATCGGAATGGAAACCGCGTGAAGCGGCGGGATTTCATGGCGCTGGCGCTTAAAGAAGCCGAAGCCGCCGCCCTGCGTGGCGAAGTGCCGGTTGGCGCGGTCGTCGTCGGCGGCGATACGGTCGTTGCGAGTGCCGGCAACCGCACCCGCGAGTTTGCCGATCCCACCGCCCATGCCGAGATGCTGGCGATCCGCGAGGCCTGCCGCAAGCTTTCCAGCGAGCGGCTCAGCGGCCACGATCTCTATGTGACGCTGGAGCCGTGCGCCATGTGCGCCGGCGCCATCTCCTTCGCCAGGCTGCGCCGGCTTTATTTCGGCGCTGCCGACGAGAAGGGCGGCGCAGTGGTCAACGGCGTTCGCTTCTTCACGTCACCGACCTGCCACCATGTGCCCGACATCTATCCGGGCATGGCCGAGAACGCTGCAGCAGCATTGCTGAAGGACTTTTTTCGCGAGCGACGCGGACCCTGATTTTCTGGTCCGGCAGACGGTCCAAATCCAAGTCAGCCAATCCAGCCAGCCAATCCAGGGCAAGGACGTCTCTGGCGCCGTCAGCCTACCAGGGCAGCCAGTCGAACATGCCGCCGCTCTTACTCTTGGCGGCCGCCTCCCTCTTGAGGCGGCGTTCCTTCTTGTACTCGTCCTCGCCGAGGTCACCCTGCGGCGCGGTGGCGGCGGCAGCGCGGTATTGCACCGGCGGCTCGCTCAGATATCTGCGGGTGGTCGGGTCGCCCTGTTTGCCTTCAGCCCGGCGGCGCATGATTTCCGCGGCGCGGCTCTTGTCCGAATCGGCCGGAGTCCAGGCTGGCGGGTGGCTCGAGCCCGACTGCTTCAGCGCGGCCTTGACCGACGCCGGATCCGTCTGCACGTCATCGATGACCTGCGCCTGGTAGGCCGGGTCGTCCTGATGCAGGGTGGCATCGGCGCGCAGGCGGGCACGGCGCTGCTCCGGCGATTCGGGCCATTCGGCACTCGCCGTCTCGATGCTTTCCTGCGGCGGCGGCAAGACTTCCTTCTGCCCCGGCCCCGGCTTCACCAGCGTGGGGCGCGGCTTGTAGTCGATACTATCCTTGCGCTTGGGTGCGAAGGAAAAAGCCCCGGTGAGGTCGCCGGCAAGCTGTGCGCCCGCGGTCTTGTCGGTCCCGTAAGTGGGCGAGCCCATGCAGCCGGACAAGGCGAGGCCCGAAACGACAAGCGGCGCCAGCAGCGCAACGCGCGCGTAAGTTCTCTCGGTCATGCCAAAAAGTCCCACTGTAGACAGCCTCTCGATTGCCGCCGGCCAAAGAAAGGTCCGGTCCCCATCGCCTATGCTCTTCCGACGGAATTCCGGCGACAATTTGTCGTCCGGAGTTTCGCGTGTTTACCTCAACCACTCGTTAAGGGCAACGCGCGGGGGCCGATCGGCCGCCCGCCGTGGCATTTGTGCACCGCCTTAAAGACGGCGCAAAGCCTTCAGCTCATGCAGAACAGCGGCGTCACGGGCCGAAACATCCGGGAATTCCGGATCTGAGCCGACATCGGCGGTGTAGCGCCATGAGCGCGCGCACTTCACCAGGCCACGGTCCTCCGCCTTCTCGACGACCACGGCGACGCCCTTGACGTCGTCGAGGGTAAAGCTGCCCGCCGGCGCTTTGCCGTGCATGATAACCAGATCGCTGGTGATCGCCATCTCGGCCATATCGACATCGGCGATCGCCGCTTCGAGCACGGCATCGTCGAGGGTGACGACCGGCACCGCTTCCAGCGAAGAGCCGATGACCTTCTGCGCACGGGCGATTTCCAACGCCCCGGTGACGACACGGCGGACCTGCCGCACCTTGCGCCACTTCTCCGCCAGCGCCTCGTTCTTCCAGTCCGCCGGGATCTCCGGGAACTGGTCGAGATGCAGGGAGACCGCATCCGGATGACGGTCGAGCCAAGCCTCTTCCATGGTGAAGGGCAGCATCGGCGCCAGCCATTTCACCAGGCAGTCGAAGAGATGGCGCACCACCTGCACGGAAGCCTTGCGCTTCACGCTGGAAGGCGCTTCGCAGTAAAGCGCGTCCTTGCTGATGTCGAAATAGAAGGCCGACAGCTCGACCACCATGAAGTCGAGCAGCGCGCGGGTGATGCGCTTGAATTCGAACGCGTCGTAGCCCGAGCGTACGACCTCATCGAGCTCAGCGAGCCGGTGCAGCATCAGCCGCTCCAGTTCAGGCATCTTATCCAGCGGCACCTCCTCGCCATCGTCGTGGGCGAGCGTGCCCAGCATCCAGCGGATGGTGTTGCGCAGCTTGCGGTAGGCGTCGATATTGGTCTGCAGCACGTTCTTGCCGAGCCGCTGGTCTTCCCAATAATCGGTCGTCACCACCCACAGCCGCAAGATGTCGGCGCCGGACTGCCTGATGACGTCCTGCGGCACGACGGTGTTGCCGAGCGACTTCGACATTTTCCGCCCCTCCTCATCCATGGTGAAGCCATGGGTGACGACGGTGTCGTAGGGTGCCCTGCCCCTGGTGCCGCAGCTTTCGAGCAGCGAGGAGTGGAACCAGCCGCGATGCTGGTCGGAGCCTTCGAGATAAACGTCGGCCGGCCATTTCAGGTCGGGCCGGTCCTCAAGCGTGAAGGCATGCGTCGAGCCTGAATCGAACCAGACATCGAGGATGTCCATGACCTGCTGCCATTTCGAGGCATCGTGATTGCCGAGGAACCGCTCCTTGGCGCCGGCGGCGAACCAGGCGTCGGCGCCTTCTTTCTCGAAGGCGTCCATGATGCGCTGGTTGACTGCCTCGTCGCGCAGCACATTGCCGTCGGCATCGGCAAAGACGGCGATCGGTACGCCCCAGGCGCGCTGGCGCGACAGCACCCAGTCGGGGCGCTCCTCGATCATGGCGCGGATGCGGTTCTGGCCGGCGGCGGGCACGAAGCGGGTATCGTCGATGGCTTTCAGGGCGCGGCTGCGCAGCGTCGTGCCGTCGCCAAGCTCCTTGTCCATATAGACGAACCATTGCGGCGTGTTGCGGAAGATGATCGGCTTCTTCGAGCGCCAGGAATGCGGATAGGAGTGCTTCAGGCGGCCGCGCGCGAACAGCGCGTTGCGCTTGATCAGCTCGTCGATGACAGCCTGGTTGGCGTTGCCCTTCTTGCCATTGTCGTCGATGACGCGCGCCGCTCCACCCTCGCGGTCCGGGCCGAAGCCCGGCGCGTCCTTGGTGAAGAAGCCGGCATCGTCGACGGTGAAGGGGATCGCGGTGTCGATGCCACGCTGGCGAAGATCAGAGGCAGCATCCATCCAGGCGTCGAAGTCTTCGCGGCCATGTCCCGGCGCGGTGTGGACGAAACCGGTGCCGGCATCGTCGGTGACGTGATCGCCGGCGAGCATCGGCACGGGAAAATCGTAGCCGCCGCCCAGAGCTTTGAGGGGATGCGAAAGCGTAAGGTTTTCAAGCTCTTCGGCGCCAACGCTGCGAAGCCGATTCAGAGTGACCTTGGCCTTCGCGGCAGCGTCGTCCGCAAGCTTCTCGGCAAAGATCAGCTTTTCGCCGGGCTGAGGACCAAAGGCGTTCTCGGTCGCGGTAACCTCGTAGAGACCATAGTTGATGCGCGGCGAGTAATTGACGGCGCGATTGCCGGGGATTGTCCACGGCGTCGTCGTCCAGATGACGACGTTGGCATCAAGCAGATCGAGCGACGTCTGCGTCAGCTTGGGATCCAGGGCTGGCTGGCCATCCTCGATGTTGATGACCTGGCGAGCGAGGCTGACGACCGGAAACTTCGCCCAGATCGTGTCCGACTCATAGTCCTGGTATTCGACCTCCGCCTCGGCCAGCGCGGTGCGCTCGACCACACTCCACATAACCGGTTTGGAGCCGCGATAGAGCTGGCCGGACATGGCGAATTTCAGCAGCTCGCCGGCGATCCGCGCCTCGGCGTGGAAAGCCATCGTCGTATAGGGATTGTCGAAGTCGCCGATAACGCCGAGGCGCTGGAATTCGGAACCCTGCACCTTGATCCAGTGCGCCGCAAACTCACGGCATTCCTGCCGGAACTCGTTGACCGGCACCTCGTCCTTGTTCTTGCCCTTGGCGCGGTACTGCTCCTCGATCTTCCATTCGATCGGCAGGCCGTGGCAATCCCAACCGGGTACATAGTTCGAGTCATAGCCGCGCATCTGGAATGAGCGGGTGATGACGTCCTTGAGGATCTTGTTCAGCGCATGGCCGATATGGATGTTGCCATTCGCATAGGGCGGGCCGTCGTGCAGCACGTATTTTTCGCGACCGGCTGCGTCTTCGCGCAACTTGCGGTAAAGGTCCATGTCCTGCCAGCGCTTGACCAGCAGCGGTTCCTTTTCCGGCAACCCGGCGCGCATCGGGAAATCCGTCTGCGGCAGGTAGAGCGTTTTGGAATAATCGATCGTCTCGGCGGTCTCGGTATCAGTCATTCGTCTGCCATATGCGTTGCCGGCGGCAAAAGAGCCCGGGCGTTGAACTATCATGATCTGGAAAAAGCGCGAGAGGCCGCGCGCAAGATTCCCGGCGGCTCCGGCGGCGGTCAGGCCGCCCGGAACACCGGGCCTGTAATTCGTATCGCAGTCGCGAGAAGGCGCGAAAAGCTCGTCATGGCTGGGCTTTTAACCGACACAGGCGATGTTGAAAAGCCCGAACTCTCGGCGGTTTCCTGTCGGGGCATCATGGTCGTTAGTTTGTTGTCGTGGTTTTCCTTGCATGATGTGCCACTTGCGCCTATATTTAGGGGCAAGTGGCAGCGGAGCCAGCTCATGTCTAGTCTGCATACCAAGGTTCGCCCAGAAGCCGATCCCGCCGACGCCGCAATTCCCGATACCGCGACGGAACGGTTTCTTGTTCATGTCACCAGGGTCGAAGGGCTCCGTCAACGGGGCTTCAGTAGTGATGAAATCTACAAGATCGTCGGCCCGCGACGGACCCTGGCGCGTCGTAAAGAGCGAAACGAGACTCTGACGATCACCGAATCCGACCGCGTCCAGCGACTTGAGCGGGTTTCAGCGATGGCGGACCGGGTTTTCGGCAGTCATGAAAAGGCGCAGCGTTGGTTGCGCAAGCGCAGCAGAGTGCTCAACGAGATACCGATCAACCTCTTGCAGTCCGAGACGGGTGCCGTCCTGGTGGAAGAAGAGCTCCATCGCATCGATTACGGCATTCTCGCCTAACACATATGCGGCTGTGGCGCATTTCCAGCTACGCCGATCTCTCCGGCGCCGGTGGCATGGTCAGCGCCGGCCGTTGGCATGTCATGGGGACACCGATCGTCTACTGCGCCGATCATCCAGCTACAGCGCTTCTCGAAATTCTGGTGCATGTGGACGCGGAAGACCTGCCCCAGACCTATCAGCTTCTGGAAATCGAAGTGCCGGACGGCGTTACCGTTGCATCTCTGGAATTATCTGATGACTGGAAGCACGATACAGCCACGACGCAGCGGCTCGGCACGGATTTTATCGCCACAGCCAAGCACGCCGTTATGGAAGTCCCCTGTGTGATCGTCCCGTTTACAAGGAACTATCTCTTCAACCCAGATTTGCTGGCGCGCGACGGCATCCACATCGTTGAGGTCACAACGCATCCTATCGATACCCGATTGCTGGGGTAGACATCACATCGAAAAATCGAAGCGATAGGTCGTCGACACGCCGATCATGAACTGATCCCTGGAGCCGCGCTCCTTGACCAGGCTGGAATCGGCGGCCGGGCCCATCAGGCGGGAATATTCGCCGAACAGACTGGCCGTCATCGGCTCGGTCACCTTCCAGGTCACCGCGCCGCCCAGGCCCGCCGACTTCACCCCGCCGCCGGGATGATATTCGCTAAGTCCCGAGGCCAGGGACTCCTTGGCATCAACGCCGTAATAGGCGTCGAAATAGTCCGATGAGGCGAACGAAACGCGCGGTCCGGCCGAAATCCTGACGTCGGACGTCACATCGTAAAAGGCGTCGGCGGCGATGTCGGCGACAAAGCCGTTATGGGCGCGAATGCCGTGCCGCAATTCGGCGCGGGCACGCAGCCAATCCAAAGGATAGAATTCGAAGAAGCCGCCAGCCTCGCCGCCCCAGTGCACCGGGTCGAGACCCTTCAATTCGTCGGCGTCACCACCGTCGCGGGAAAACAGGAACTTGCCTGTCAGGCCGGCGCGGACGCCGCCATCGTCGATCAATGCCAATGAGATATTGTCGTTGCGCGAGGTGAAGCGCGCCGCGGGACCAGCCTTGCCGAGCGAGATGATCGGCGAGGCACTGAGCAGGTACTTCTTGCCGCCCTCGAAATTCGGGGCAACCATGCCGGTGGCGCCGACCGTCAGGTACCAGTCTCCGGACAGCCAGCCGAAGGTGCCCTCGCCGGCCTTGGCAACGCCGCAGGTGCCGAGCATGAATGCGGCCAAGACCGTCGGGATCGTCAGGACAGACCGCATCGTTACTCCATACGTCGAACGCATTGGCCGATACAACCAGCCTTGACTGAAGCCATGGCGCCAGTTCGGTAAAATTTGACTTAATATCCGCAACATCGGCAGCGTTGGCCGGCCTGTTGCGCGTTGCAGTCGATTGTTTGGCGCACCAAGATTCCAGATCAAGTGTTTGGAATACGATAGCAGTTGCCTCGGCAGGGGTTACAAACATTCGCGGACAAACATGCCTGCGCTGTGAAGAGCGCGGCGACCGGCGCTCAACCCCGCATTCCAAACCGGCCAAGCGTGAATCATATGCGGCCAAATTTCGAGACCTACTTTGACGTCAGCCGCGCCAGCGGCTTCGGCGAGCCGAGTTGCGTCCGACAACAGCGTCTCGGCCGAACCGGCTTGTATCAGCATTGGGGGAAATCCGCTCAGATCGGCGAACAAAGGCGAGATCAGCGGATCGCGCCGACCAACGCCATTGGGAACATAGGCCGTTGCCAGTTCCTCCAAATACGCCCGGTGGATGATAGGGTCGATTGCGTCCTTGGTTGATAGTGTCGTGCCGGACATCGAAAGATCCGTCCAAGGCGAAACCAGCCAAAGACATCGCGGCAACGGCTCGCCTGCCGTGCGCAATATACTGACCAGACACAGAGTGAGGTTGCCGCCCGCACTGTCTCCGCCAACCACGATGCGATCCGACGCGATGCCTTGCCGGCTCAGAAAGCGCCATGCGGTGAGTGCGTCTTCATGTTGCGCAGGGAAAGGATGTTCCGGTGCGCGGCGATAGTCGATCGCGAGGGTGCGTATTCCCATTGCCCGACCTGCCTCGGTAACCATTCGACGATGACTTTTAAGGGAGCCGGAGCAGTAGCCACCACCGTGGAAAAAGAGCAGAACCTTATCCCTGTCACTCCCAGGCGCCAGGGACCACTCTCCCTCAAGGCCATCGAAAACCACGCGCTCGCATCGGATGTCCTCCGCGACCGGCCAGACCGAACCGACTTCGTCGAGCCGCGCCCGGCGTTCGTCCCAGCGGACCGTTCGTGGTTTTGACGTCAACAGCCTGCGGACGGCGTTGATCTCTGTCAGATCGAGGTGTTCGTCCACATCGCCCATTTTGCTCCCCTAGTCTTGCCAAGCGCCGAGAAAGGCGAACAGCCAAACGTCATCGACAAGATACCGATTGCCCGCTTGCAAATATAGCGACGAACCAAGCGCCACGATCATCTTGCGATCAGCCAGATCAACATCAACGAGAAATCGCCCGACGTCCGTGCCATATTGGCGGTGCGCTGCCGTGTCAGCCAATTTTCGATTTGCTCGACGGTGCAAGGTTCAAAAGAGGGGGAATTCCGATGCCGGACAATTCGTATGCCGGAACCACTGCCGAGCGGCTTGTCAATCCGCGCAGCGTAGGACGATTGGGGCTGATCGTGATGGCGCTGTTCCCCACCCTGTGGGGTTTTCTCGGTCTGTTGAACGATGCAACCGACTTCAAAGACACTCTGGTGAATGCCGTGAAGCCGATGATCGAAATGACCAACACCTACGGCAACCCATGGCAGCAATGGCGTGCCATCACCATGCCATGGGCTGCCTCTGTGGCACTCCTCGGCATCATGGCCGTCGAGACCCTAGCGGGGATATTCGGACTGATCGGGCTTGTGCTTATGCTGCGCAAGTTGGTTGGCAGCAGCAGCGATTTCGCTCATGGCAAGGCATGGATGATGCTGGGCTGCCTGTGCGCAATCCTGGTGTGGGGCATCGGCTTCACGGTGATCGCCGGCGACTATTTCCTGTCATGGGAGGCCAAGACCATGCCGCTGTCGAACCAACTCGGCGGAACAATCTACTTCTTGCCCAACGCGCTCGGGCTAATCGTCGCGACCCTGCATCGCGAAGGCGGCGATTACTGAGACCTCGACGCAAGGTTGTGACATGCGGATGCGACCGGCGTTGCGGCATTTGGAGGTCGGGCTCTGTATCTAAGCTCGACGTTGCGGCCGCTTTGCGGACAGGAGCTATTCTCCAACTAAACCTCAGCGTGACCACCGGTTTGGCACGAGGCACAAGCCCACGTTTCACGGAAATGAACTCGCAGCGGCTGCTCTTGCCAAAAGCAGACGTCTCGCAGGCGTACCGCCCGAGCATGGGTGTGACCCTCACAGCCTGCTCGCTTTACGAGAGGGCCTATCGGCGTTACCTTCAAAGCCGACAAAAAGGCCAAGTAGTCTTGAGGGAGAGGGCGATGACACTGCACGGCGACGCCTTGAAAGATGCGATCAGCCAGACGCGGGCGAAATGGGGATGGTTCGTCGCGCTCGGGGTGCTGCTGCTTGTCTTCGGCGGCATTGCCTTCGGCAATCTGTTCATCGCAACCGTCGCCTCGGTCTTTGTCGTGGGCTGGCTGATGCTGATGGCCGGCATTGTCGAGATCATCCATGCCTTCGGCGTGAAGACATGGGGCCGTTTCTTCTATTGGCTGCTCAGCGGCCTCCTCTACGCCGTCGCCGGCTTCTTCGCCTTCGACAATCCCGTCCTCGCCTCGACGGTGCTGACCTTCCTCCTGGCGGTCGCGCTGCTTGCCTCAGGCGTGCTCAGGGCCTGGGTAGGCTACAGCCACCGGCCGCAGCCGGGCTGGGGCTGGGTGGTCGCGGCCGGCGTCATCAGCGCGCTGGCGGGACTGGTCATCGCCATGGGCTGGCCGGTCAACAGCGTGTGGGTGCTGGGCCTGTTCCTGGCCGTCGACCTGATCTTCCAGGGCTGGACCTTCATCGCCCTTGGCTTGGCGCTGAAGAGATAAATTCTGGTTGAGCATGATCTTAATCGGAAAACCGGATCCCACTTTTTGCTGCGCTGACCTTCGGTTCGGGACCATGCTCTAAAAAGCTATGGCCGCGTCCAGCCCGGAAAGCGGCCTGACGCCGGCGAGCAGTGCCTTCGCCTCGGCCTCGTCACGCTTCATCTGGGCGACCAGCGCGTCAAGCCCGTCGAACTTCACCTCCGAGCGCAGGTAGCCGAAGAAGGACACGGCACAAATCTCGCCATAGAGGTCGCCGGAAAAGTCGAAGACGAAGGTCTCCAGCAGCGGCGCGCCATTGTCGTCGACCGTCGGCCGGCGGCCGAAGCTGGCGACGCCATCGCGTAGCGAACCGTCGGCGCGGCGGAAGCGGACGGCATAAATCCCTTCCTTGAGGGTGGCTTCCGGCGAAAGCGTCATGTTTGCGGTCGGAAAGCCGAGTGTCCGGCCGAGCTGCTGGCCGCCGATCACCTCCGCCTCGACGGTGAAACGGTAGCCGAGCAAGCCGGCGGCCTCGGCCACATTGCCCTCGCACAGCAGCGTGCGTATGCGGCTCGACGACACCACCTCGGCGCTTTCGTCGCGAAACGCATCCACCAGCGTGACGCCGAAGCCGTGGCGCTCGCCGGCAGCCATCAGATAGGCCGGACCGCCCTGGCGGTCCTTGCCGAAATGGAAATCGAAGCCGGTGACGGCGTGGCTTATGCCGAGGTTGCGCTCGAGCACGCCGGTGACGAAAGCCTCCGCCGACAAGGAGGCGAACTCGCGTGTGAACGGCTGCTCGACCAGCGCCGCAAAGCCCAGATGCGACAACAGCCGCGCCTTCATCGGCGGCGGCGTCAGCACGAACAACGGCATGTCCGGCCTAAACACCTTTCGCGGATGCGGTACGAAGGTCAGCACCAGGGCGGGTACGCCGCGACGCTCCGCTTCGGCGCGCGCGCGTTCGAGCACCGCCTGGTGGCCGCGGTGGACGCCGTCGAAATTGCCGATAGCCACCACGCCGCCGCGCAGATGGGCCGGCAGCGGTGCGGTTGCGGAAATGCGTTCGAACATGGCCGTCATGGCTTGAACCTATTGCAGCCTGGGAATCACCGCGACCGGCCTGTAGCCATATTTTTCCAGGAAGGCCGCGAGCCTGGCCGGATCCGGCTGCAGCGTCTCACCGTAATCGCGGGCATGGATGCCGCCCGATACGTAGAGCACGTCGAAGCCATTGTCGGCCGCGCCCTTGATGTCGGTCATCATGCCGTCGCCGATGGCCAGAACTTGCGAACGCTCGACCGGGCGGCCGAGAATGACGGCGATCTCCTTCATGGCGACGTCATAGACCGGCGCGTAGGGTTTGCCGGCGATCAGCGTGCGTCCGCCAAGCTGTGCGTATTCGCGGGCCAAAGCGCCTGCGCACCAGATCATGCGTTCGCCGCGCTCGACGACGATGTCGGGATTGGCGCAAATGAAGGGCAGGTTCCTGGCACGCAGCCTCTGCAGCAGATCGGCATAATCTTCCGGCTTCTCCACCTCGTCATCGAACAGGCCGGTGCAGACCACGCTGGATGCTTCGAACTCCTCGACGAGTTCGACGTCGAGGCCCTCATAGAGCGTGAAATCCCGATCGGCGCCTATATGGAAGATCTTTCGCGGCCCTTCGGCGATCAGGTCGCGGGTAACGTCGCCGGACGTCACGACACGGTCGTAGGCGGCGGGAGGAACGCCGATGGCGTTCATCTGTGCCACCACGTCGGCGCTGCGACGCGGCGAATTGGTGATCAGCACGACAGGTATTTTCGCCGCGCGAGCAGCGATCAGCGCGGCAGCCGCCGCCGGGAAATGCCATTCGCCATTGTGCACCACGCCCCAGACATCGCACAGGATGGCTGAATAGACTCCCGACAGGTCTGCGAGCGAACCAATGATGTCGGGCGAATCCGCCATGCCGTTGTCCCTGTACTATGATGCTTGCAAGCGCCGCGACCGACGGTCCGTAGCGGCCGGCCCGGATTAACCGAAGCATTTCGCTCTGTCACCAGCTTTCGTTGTGCCCGCAAGATTGCCGCCCGGGGACGCCGGCGAGGACGTGTGGTTAACGGGCATTGAAAAACCGTGTCGACCTTGAACGCATTTCAGCAATCGGAAATTTAAACATGCATGGCATCGTCCGGGAGAAATGGGGCGGGCGGGAATGCTGAAGGCAATAATCGGTGAATTCCGACACGACAGACGTGGCAACTACTCGTTAATGACTGCAATCACCATTGTGCCGCTGATGGCCGGTCTGGCGCTCAGTGTCGATTACGGGGAGTTGCTGCGCCAAAAGCACGAAACGCTGAACGCACTTGATGCGGCCGGCCTCGCCGCTGCCCAGCAGATCGTTGCCGGCGCCAGCGACGACGACGTCAAGGCCTACGCCAAGACATTTTTCGAAACCAATCTCGCACGTATCGACCCGGCGAACACAGCGCTGACCGTCACGCTGCCCAACAACAATGCCGGCGGCGGCACCTTGAAGCTCTGCGCCGGCCTCACCTTCCACCCCTATTTTCTACCGGCCGCCAGCCTGCTGATCGGCGGCACGGCAAGCGACACGACCTTCACCGAATGTTCGGAACTCCGCCTCAAGAACACCCTCGAAGTCGCGCTTGTACTGGATAATTCCGGCTCGATGAGCGATCTCGGCTCCGGCACCGGCGAGAAGCGAATAGACCTGCTGAAGTCGGCCGCCAAGCAGCTTGTCGATACGCTGGCGCTTCAGGCGCAGCAGATGAAGCAGATCACCAAACCGGTGCAGTTTTCTCTCGTGCCGTTTGCGGCCTCGGTCAATGTCGGCCCTACCCACGACCAGGACGGCTGGATGGATCAGGACGGCATCTCCCCGATCCAGCACGAGGATTTCGACTGGACGACGATGAGTGCCGCCAACAATCCGGACAAATATGCCGAGAAGCTCAACGGCGTCTGGTACAAGCGCGGCACCGGCTGGGGCGAGACCAAGGACCAGCCGCTGACGCGTTTCAGCCTCTACGCCGATATGACGGTCGAATCGGGCCGCGAAGAGGTACCCAATTCGAAGCAATATGTCTGCGACACATACAAGAAGAACGGCACCTGCCAGTACGGCCACTGGAGCGCACCGGAATATATCTACACCACAAGCCGCTATGCGAGTTGGCAAGGTTGCGTCGAAGCACGGCCATATCCCTACAATGTCGACGACACCACGCCCGATACAGCCGCGCCGGCCACGCTTTTCGTGCCGATGTTCGCCCCGGATGAGGCTGGCACTCTGTGGCTCGATTTCAACCGTGACGGCATCAACGACGTCATCAGCACGTCCTACAATTACGG
The DNA here is from genome assembly GCF_040323975.1 of Mesorhizobium sp. M0019. Lineage (NCBI taxonomy): Bacteria > Pseudomonadati > Pseudomonadota > Alphaproteobacteria > Hyphomicrobiales > Phyllobacteriaceae > Mesorhizobium > Mesorhizobium sp. M0019. The sequence goes on from NZ_JAMYVK010000056.1 coordinate 25,942, forward strand.
CAACAACTGGTGGGCCGATTGGCCCTATGTCGCCGGTCCTACCGCCTCCCAGCGCCAGTCTGACATGCGCAAATATTTCCTGGTAAAACCATACGGTTCGCAATCCGCAGCCGCGGGCGATGGACCGAATTCCTCCTGCACCACCAACCCGACCACGCCGTTGAAGGACGTCAGCCAGGACGCAGAGAAGCAGGAGATCAAGGACGCCATCGACGCCATGGCGCCGAACGGCAACACCAACGTGCCGGAGGGCCTTGCCTGGGGCTGGCGAACTGTATCGAGCAACCCACCGTTCACCGATGGTCGGCCGAACAGCGAGAGGGGCAACGACAAGGTGGTCGTGGTGCTGACCGACGGAGCCAATACTTATAGTGCAGTCAGCGACGGCAGCTACGCCAACAACAGGTCGACCTACGCCGCCTACGGCTACACTGGGCTGACCTATCCGGGATCTGGAAGCGTAACCCGCCTGTTCATGAATACCAGCACCGATATCGGCAAGACCACCTATACCGGTGCCAACTACACGGCAGCACTCGACGAGCAGATGAAAACGCTCTGCGCCAATGCAAAGAATTCGAACATTCTGGTGATGACGGTGGCGCTCGACCTGTCGCCCACAGATGCCAGCGACAAGAAGGCAATCGATGCGCTGAAGGCGTGTTCGTCGGATTCGCGCTTCCGCAAGGATTCGGCCGACCCGAGCAAGCCTGCCAAGCTGTTCTGGAATGCAACCGGCGCGACGCTGTCCGACAATTTCAAGGAAATCGCCAACGAATTGTCGAACCTGCGCATCGTCGGCTGAAGGCGATGGGATTGGCAACTAAGGCAGGGGGCCCGGCGCGCTAGCGCAAAGGCTCCTGCCGTCATGCCCTTGCGGGTGATGGAAGCATGTGGTGAGTGTCCCCACCCGGAGATGCGCTCTTGCCTGAACCCGCCAACCACCTTGCCTTCGCGCTGGTCTGCCTCGGCATGGTGCTGACGCCCGGCCCGAACATGATCTATCTAATCTCGCGCTCGCTGTCGCAAGGGCCGAAGGCCGGGCTGATCTCGCTGGGCGGTGTGGCGCTCGGTTTTTTGTTCTATGTGCTGTCGGCGGCGTTCGGCATCACCGCGCTGCTGCTCGCCGTGCCCTTTGCCTATGATGTGCTGCGCCTTGCCGGCGCGCTTTATTTGCTGTGGCTCGCCTGGCAAGCGGTGAAGCCCGGCGGGCGCTCGCCCTTCCAGATCCGCGAACTGCCGAAAGACAGGCCGCGCAAGCTGTTCGCCATGGGCCTGATGACCAACCTGCTCAACCCGAAGGTGGCAGTGCTCTATCTGTCGCTGCTGCCGCAATTCATCAGCCCCGGCAAGGGCCACGTGCTGTCGCAGCTTCTGGTGCTCGGTGCCACGCAGGTCGCGATCAGCCTGACCGTCAACGCCATCGTCGCGGTGACGGCCGGCTCGATCGCCATCTTCCTCGCCGGGCGGCCGCTATGGCTGGTGATCCAGCGCTGGATGATGGGCACGGTGCTGACCGCGCTGGCCGTCAAGATGGCAACCGACGCGCAACGCTGATCGGTCCTACATCGGCCGCCTGACCTGCTGTGCCCGCTCCGGTTCGACCACCCTGCGGTAGAGATGCCAGGTCGCGTGGCCAAGGATGGGCATGACGACGGCAAGCCCGGCAAATAGCGGGATCGAGCCGATGACCAGGAGCACGGCGACCATCAGGCCCCACAGCGCCATCTGCAGCGGGTTTGTCATAACTGCCCTTGCCGACGTCTCGACTGCCGAGACCGCGCCGACATCGCGGTCGAGCAGCAGCGGAAAGGCGACGACAGTCGTCGCCAGCACGATCGCGGCGAAGGCGAACCCGGCCAGGTTGCCGAGCAGGATCAGTGTCCAGCCCTTGCTGGTCGTCAGCACTTCGCGAATAAAGCCGACGATAGAGGCCGGAGGCTGATTGCCGTACAGGCTGGTGTAGATCGATTGCGCGGTGAACAGCCAGAGCAGGAACAGTACCACCAGCATGATACCGATGACTGCAATCGCGGGCAGCGCCGGGGAGTGGCGCACGTCGAGCGCATGCCACCAGGATGTATCCATGCCGAACTCGCGCCGGCGGCTGATTTCGTAAAGGCCGATAGCGGCGAACGGACCGACCAAAGCGAAGCCGGACATCAGCGGATAGATGAGCTGGATGGCGTTCGAGCCCGAGGTCCACTGCGTCAGGATCAGGCCGACCACCGGATAGATCAGGCACAGGAACACATAATGCGACGGCTTGGCCCAAAAATCCTCTACGCCGAGACGGAGCGCATCGATCAGATCCTCGGTGCTGATGCGGCGCACCGTGGGCTGTACATGCATTCCACGTGCGTCCGCCATTACATGAAAGCCGGCCATAACCTTTCTCCCGTGTGTCGGGGCGGTCACCGCCAGGATGGCCGCCCGCAGCTGCCACTTCAAGAACGCCCGTATGATAGCGGATCCCGGCGTGCTTGTCGCCACCGCCCGGCGCCGGGGCGCCGGGCGGCTGAACGAGCGGATTAGGCCGCGAAGCGATCGATCACCTCGGCCAGCGGCACGTGACCGAGGCAAGCGCCTGACCCGGCGGGCTTTTCGCCAGCCTCGACAACGAGCGCGTATCGCACGGCCGGATCGGCTTCGATGCGGCGGCGTAGCGCCGCCACCCTGGGATAAGCGGCGCCGTCGACCGCCTGGTGGAACTCCGCCCAGCGCGCCACGCCGATCAGCGTGGTATCGGCAAGCGTCAGCCGGTCGCCGACCAGGAAATCCGTGTCGAGGATCATCGCCTCAAGCTGGTCATGGCGGTTGGTAACGACCTTGCGGCCGAAATCACGCAAGGTCGCCAGCAGCACCGGTTCGGCCGACTCCATTTCATATGCCGCCCAGAGCGGGGTGAAAGCGGCGGTGAAACCGGTGTTCACGAAAGCCATCAGCTGATGCATCCGGTCGCCCTCCGGCGAGCGAGGATCGAAGCTGATACGGCGTTGCGTGTCGCGGGCTTCGAGCCAGGCGGCAATCGCCATGGTCTCGGTGAGCACCCTGCCCTCGTCCGTGATCAACACCGGCGTTTCCTGACGGCCGTTGATGCTGGCATAGGCGTCGTTCTTCATCTCAGTGAGCATATCGACGCGACACAGGCGGTAGGGTTGTCCGACGCGTTCAAATGCAGCGACAAGCCCCATCGAACTTCCCAGCGGGAAGCCGTAAAGGAGAATAGGTTCCATTTCTTTCTCTCTTCCATGTTAGGGGTCACGCTGCGCAGCGAAACTTGACCCTAAACGCTGGTCGCCCCATGTAAATTACGCACTATTCTGTAACCAGGTCCCCGCCATGAAAGATGTCGTCTCACGCTGCCCGATCGAGGAGACCATGCGTGTGCTCAGCGGTCGCTGGCCCACCTTGCTGCTCTATTATCTCAAGGACGGTACCAAGCGCTTCAGCGACCTGAGGCGTGACAATCCGACAGTGTCGCACCGCATCCTGGCGCTCGAACTACGCAAGCTGGAGGAAGCCGGGATTGTGCGGCGAACAGCGCATGCCGGCTATCCGCTACACGTGGATTACGACCTGACGGAGCCCGGTCTCAAGCTTGTGCCGCTCATCGACGCCCTGGGCGATTGGTGGGAAGATACCGAGGACGATCGGGCCGACCGGGCTACATCGACGCCGGAAGCCAAACTCGTGGCGGCGGAATAGCCGACCGGCGATCACCGCCGCAAAAAACGCCGGCGAGAGCCCAGAGCGCTCCAAGCCGTTCATACATTAGATTCCGCTAGACCAAGGCGACCGGCTATGGCGCGCGCCATTGTGGCCAGCCAAACCGGGACAAGGCACCGCCATCCGGCACCAACTCCTGTAGCATAACTCGCCAATCCCGATCACCTGACCCGCCGTTCGATCTCGTTGCCCGATCAGATCGGCTTGACCATGCTGGCTGGCTGTCGCTTTCGATCCTGACGTGAACGAAGAGCCTACTTATCCTCTTGAAGTTTCTCCTGAGACTTTGCCATTTGATCGTCCCCAAGTTCCATATTGTGCATCGTTGCAATCAACCATTTGTCATGATCCCGCGTCGCCACTACGCTGATTAATCCGCGCCGACGCGGCCATTCGTTTCCCATCGGATCGAGCGCGCCAGTCATGGACCACCGCAGGTTGAGCGTGGCAACATCAGGGCGAACAAGCTTGTTCCGCACGCTTTCGGCGGATAGATGGCTGTGCTTGAACATCTTCTCAAAAATTGGGGCATGGAACTGCTCGATCTTGTCACGCCCAGTCGCCTGCATACCGAAGACGTTTGTAAACTCGGCATCTGCCGCGAATACGGCGGCAAAGGCGCGAGCATCGTGACGATTCCAAGCTTCGATCAGCCTGTGCGCGACACTTTCCACCCCTTCAGTTCGGACGTTGCCCGTAGCCATGCTGATCTCCTGTCATATAGTTCGGTTGCCATACTATATGGGCACCATATAAGTTTGGAAAGATGGATAATCAGCCATACACGCAGTCTCTGCTTCTCTATGCTTATCAATCGTCGGCGAGCGCTTTGGTCCAGGTTCTCCGGGAGAGCGGCCATTCGGCAATCAAGCCCAAACACGGCGCTGTATTCGCCAACATCGACGCGGAGGGAACCCGACCCAGCGTCCTCGCAGAGCGTGCGGGCATTGGCAAAGCATCGATGGGTGAGTTGATCGATGAACTGGAGCGCCTCGGTTATGTTCGGCGCTCGCATGATCCGAACGACCGACGGGCCAAATTAATCGTTGCAACTAACGCGGCGCTTGCGGTGATCCGGACCGTCCACGATTTCAATCAGCGTCTCGAAGACCAATACCGGAGGCTGCTTGGTGCTCAGGCGTACGAATCGCTCCGGTCGTCACTGCAAGCGATATCCCCCAGAGAAAATTTGCAACCGAGGATACCTCGCCAGCGCTCGTCAAGCCGCAAAGATGGGGCAAAAGAAACTCTCGGTCCGTGAATGCCTGACTGGGTATCGAGCCCCTGGGCGTATGGAGCCCGAACAGCCGCCTGGGCGAATGCCGCCATCCGAGCAAGCCTGTTTCGATTGAGCAGTGAAATCAATCTGACACAGTGCCATCACGTCGAAACCATCATCACGCATTTTCACCGCCCTGCCCGGCAAAAGCCATGATCGCGGTTATGTCAGGCGGGCATGACCGTTACGAAAATCGAAAATTATGAGGCCCAACCAAGCCTAAGCAGGCGCGTGCTGCTCAGAGCTGCCGGCCTTGGCGCCCTTGCCGGGCTCGTCGCCTGCGCCACCGTGCTGCCCACCGGCGAAGGCGCCGGTGTCTCTGCCTCCGCCGCAGGCACGCTGGCCGGCATCCGCGCTTCGGCGGGTCTCGGGCCGCTTGTCCCCGATGCGCCGCTCGAGCAGGCGGCGCTGCAGCAGGCCGGCTATATGGCGCGCGGCGGCCGAATGAACCACACCACCGGCTGGGGCAAGGACTTTGCCTCGCGCGTCAAAGACAATGGCATTGCCGGCGCTGCCGCCGAAAACATCGCCGAAGGCCGCTTCGACCAGCAGAAGCTGTTTGATATCTGGGTGCATTCGCCAGGCCACCGCCGCAACATGCTCGACCCGCGCTTCACCCGCTTCGGCCTCGCCTATGTGCGCGACGGCCGCGACAGCACGCTTCGCTACTGGTGCCTTGTGCTCGGCAGATAACTTCCGCCATTTGGTCGGCGGAAGCCTGCAGGATGGCCGACCCGTCAGTCTTTGCGGCCGCCGCCGAGCAATTCCTCGACGTCCTGCGCACAAACCGGCCTGCTGAAATGATAGCCCTGCATTTCGTCGCAATTGTTCCTGCGCAGGAAAGCCACCTGATCATCTGTCTCAACGCCCTCGGCGATGACCCTCAGGTTGAGATTTTGCCCCAATGAAATCACCGCGCTGGCCACAGCCTGATCGTTCTCGTCGGCGGCGAGATCCTTGATGAAGGACTTGTCGATCTTCAGCCGCGCCACGGGAAAGGTCTTGAGTGCGCTGAGGCTGGAATAGCCGGTGCCGAAATCATCGATCGAGATCTGGACACCCAGGCTTTGCAGGGCGTTCATGGTGGCGACCGCCAGCTCGATATCCTGCATGATAAGGCTCTCGGTCACCTCCAGCTCGAGATACCTGGCCTCCAGGCCGCTGTCCTTCAGCGCGCTGACGATGCGATCGATCAGGTTGCGCTCCCTGAATTGCCGCGCCGACACATTCACGCAAACGGTCAAGGGCGGCAGTCCTGCGTCTTGCCAGGCTTTGTTCTGCCGGCACGCCTCATGCAGAACCCAGTCGCCGATCGGTACGATCAGACCTGTCTCCTCGGCGGTCGGGATGAACATCGTCGGCATTACCGTGCCAAGCGTTGGGTGGTTCCAGCGTATCAGCGCCTCGACCGCAAAAACCCCGACCTGACCGAAGGTCCACCTGCGGTTGGTAGAGCAGCGTGAATTCCGAACGTGCCAAGGCGTTTCGCAACTCTTCCTGAAGCACGAATTTTTCATGCGCCCTGGTGTTGAACTCCGGAGCGTAAAACTGGAAATTATCGCGGCCGAACTCCTTGGCGCGATACATGGCCGCATCGGCATTTGCCAGCAGCATATCGGGATCCGTTCCATCCTTGGGATAGTTGGCAATGCCGATACTGGCCGTCGCCCGCACAAGATGCGCTCCGAGCTGACCCGGCTCGGCGAGTGCAGCCCTGAGCTTTTGCAAGGTCTCGGAAACGAGATCGACGTTCGCCGGCTGGTCGAAAAGCACGACGACGAATTCGTCGCCGCCAAGTCGCACGACGGTATCGGTCGCCCGGACGCAGTCGACCATGCGACTTGCGACGATCTTCAGAAGCTCGTCGCCGGCATTGTGGCCGAGCGTGTCGTTGACGAATTTGAAATTGTCCAGATCGATGAACACCACTGTCACCCAGCGATCGTATCGCTGGGCGTACAAGACCGCCTGTGAAAGCCGGTCCTCCAACAAGGCGCGATTGGGAAGCCCGGTCAGCACGTCATGATTGGCCATGAAGTGGATCCGGTCTTCGGCCTGTTTGCGTTCGATGGCGATCCCGGCGATGCGCGTGGTGAAATCGATGAGGCGAGTCTCGGCCTCGGTCGGTTCGCGCACCGTCATAGAATACATCGCAAAAACGCCGAGCACGGCGCCCTGATGCGACAGGATCGGCGTCGACCAGCATGAACGCAAACCGTGTGGCCGCGCGAGTTCGCGATAGTCCTGCCAAAGCGGATCCTGCATGATGTCAGCGACAATCACCGGCTCGCGCCGATAGACTGCGGTACCGCAAGACCCTGCCCTTGGGCCTACCGCGGCGCCGTCGACGGCGTCGGTGTAGTCTCTCGCCAGGCTCGGCGCGGCGGCGTGGCGCAAGTGGCTGCCATCCTTGTCGAGCAGCAAGACCGAACCGAATATCCCCGCCAGTTGGGACTCGACCAGACGCATGAGCCGCTCGAGCACGTCTTCGAGGGGAGCGCTCTTTGCGATCATCTCGAGGATATGCGCCTGCCCGTCGCGAAGGATTTCGGCCTGCTTGCGCGCAGTGATGTCGCGGGCAATGCCGACGAGGCCGAAAATGTTGTTCTGAACGTTGCTCAACGGCAGTTTCGTAGACAGGAACCATTTGCCGGTGCCTGACGCATCGACGACGAACTCCTCCTCGTCGATCATCGGCTGTCCGTCGCGCATCAGTTGCTGCTCGATGAGGCGAAATTTCTGCGCAAGATCCGGCGCGTGAAGGTCGAAGTCGCTCAGACCGATCATGTCGCTCGTGCTGTCTCGACCGCTGTCGGACGCAATGGCTCGGTTGGCGACGACGAAGCGGCTTTCGGTGTCCTTCACCCACATGTAGTCAGGCACCAGGTCGATCAGCGTCTGCAAGGAGATACGCTCGTCGACGACCAAGCGGTTGGCGCTGAGCTCGCTGATGTCCTCATGCGTGGCCACCCAGCCGCCGTCAGGCATCGGCTGATGGCAGACCTGAATTGTCCGGCCATCGGCGAGCTCGGCTGTCCAGTTCCCCGAAGCCGTGCCCGAATTGACTGCCCGGGCCAACGCCAGATAAGCGTCCGCATTCATTGCCGAGGTTCCGACAGCGACGCGCCGCTCGACGATTTCGCGCAGCGCCGCACCCGGCTGCAATTGCTCCGGTGCAAGGCGATAGATTTCCGCATAGCGTCGATTGCACAGGATCAGCCGTTCATCGGCATCAAAGAAACAGATGCCTTGCGAGATGTTCTCTATCGCGGTCTGGAACCGCAGTGCCTGGTCCTGAAGTGCCGCAATCGTGGCGCGAAGCTCGCGCTCGAGGGCCTCATATGAGGCAGTCGCCAGTTGTGCCAGCGTCGTCAAATTTGCGGATTCGGGCGCGTCGGCGGTTTGCCTGGATGACTTCGTGGCCAAACACAATTCCTCCCGCTGATGCTTGAGGCAAGCAAAGGAGGCTCGCCTTCAACCCAAAAGCGACTGCATATTGGTCCGGATATACTAATGGCAGGTGAACCTGGCTCAACGCCGACGCTACCGGCACAGGCAACGGAAGCCGTGAGCCGGTCGCGGTGCCGGAGCCGTGAGACTTAGTCCATATGCGCGGCAGGCGCGCCACCGGCGGGCGGCGCAGCCTTTGGCTTGCGCAGCAGGAAAACAAAGGGGACAGCAAGCAGTGTCATCATCATCAGCAGCTTGAAGTCATTGACGTAGGAGATCATCATCGCCTGGATATTGACCATGCGATCCATCAGCGACAGCGCCGTCGGATCGCCGCCCGCCGCTGCCGGCGATGCCGCCCAGAGGTTGGGATTGAACGCATTGATATAGGCCGAGAGCTCGGCGTGGTTGATCTGCGTGTTGCGTACCAGCAGAACCGTCACCACCGATACGCCGATCGACGAGCCAAGATTGCGCACCAGGCTGAACAGCGCCGTTGCATCGGTGCGGAAGCGTGCGTCGAGCGTGGCGAAAGCCACGGTGGACAGCGGCACGAACACCATTCCCATTCCAAGGCCCTGGATGACGCCGGAGCTGAGGATAAGCCAGTTGTCCATCTGCGGCGAAAAGCTCGACATCGTGTAGAGCGATTGCGCGGTCAGCAGGAAGCCGATGACGACGAGGATCCTGGCATCGATCCTGTGCATGATCCGCCCGACGAACAGCATCGCGATCATCGTGCCGACACCGCGCGGGCCCAAGACGATGCCTATGGTGAGGGTCGGATAACCGAAGATGGTCGACAGCATTGGCGGCAGCAGCGACATGCTCGCCAGGATGAGCACGCCCATGACAAAGATGAACGCGAGCCCGGTGACGAAATTGCGATCGAGGAAGATCTTCGGGTCGATAAAGGGGTGCTCCGCCGTCAACGTGTGGATGGTGAATACCCAGAAACCGGTGATGGAAAGACCAAGCTCGATCCATATCTCGATCGAGGAAAACCAGTCGACCTCGCCGCCGCGATCGAGCATCAGCTGCAGCGCGCCGACACCGAGCGAGAGCATGGTGAAGCCGAAGAAATCGAAGCTGCGCACGCGACGGGCGACGCTGGGAAGATATGCGGCCATGCCAAGGAAGGCGATGATGCCGACCGGCAGGTTGATGAAGAACACCCAGCGCCAGTTGAAATTCTCGGTCAGCCAGCCACCCAGCGTCGGGCCAAGGATTGGTCCCAGCATGATGCCGGCGCCCCAGATGGCCATGGCCTGGCCGTGGCGTTCCCTAGGGTTGATGTCGAGCAGGAAGGTCTGCGACAGCGGCACGATGGCGGCGCCGAACACGCCTTGCATTAGCCGGAACAAAACGATGGTCTCAAGGCTCCAGGCGATGCCGCACAGCATTGAAAAGACGGTGAAACCGACCACGGCCGTCAGGAACAGCTCCTTGCGGCCGAAGCGGTCGGCAAGCCAGCCGGTCACCGGCGTCATGATCGCCGCGGCAACGATGTAGGAGGTCAGCACCCAGTTGATGTTGTCGGGGGAGGCGCCGAGATCGCCGGTCATGGTCGGCAGCGCAACGTTGGCGATCGTCGTGTCGAGCGCCTGCATGATCGTCGCAAGCATGAGCGCAACTGTGATCAGGCCGCGGTGCGGTACTTCGCGAAAGGGTTCTGGGCTGCTCATGACCTAAAACTTCCAGCAGGTAACAAAAACGTGTACATTAGGTTTCCGGACGGCGAGGCCCTCGCTGTAGAGAGACCCTCATCGCGGTGGGACGCGAGCATCGATGTGGGGGTTACATCGACTGAGCGTCTCGACAAGCGGGCGCCTGCCGCCCGGAAACCTGAGGACCGAAGATCCTGCGCGGCGTTGTCTGCTCAGGCAGGCTACAGCGCAGCCCGTCCACGCATTCAACTTTTCCTGCGCCTCCCTCGGACCAATCCTGCATCCATCTCGCTGTTTGCTATGCGGCCGCTACCAGGCCTCTTTACCTGGCCTCGCCTGCCGTGGCGCGGCGGAAAATGCTCGGCAGCCCGCGGGAAACGCCGGTGTCCACCGTGACCGTCGCGCTCATGCCGGTGCGCAGCGCCGTCTTGGCGTCGGCATCGGCCAATTCCAGGCGGACCGGAATGCGCTGCGTGACCTTGACCCAGTTGCCGGTGGCGTTCTGCGCGGGCAGCAGCGAGAACTCGGCCCCGGTGCCGGCGCCGATCGCCTTGACGGTGGCTTCGAACGTCTTGCCCGGATAGGTATCGACCACGATTTCGGCCTTCTGGCCCGGCTTCATGTTTGTGAGCTGGGTTTCCTTGAAATTGGCGTCGACCCAGGTGTCGCCGGTCTCAACCAGCGAAAACAGCGGCGTGCCCGAACCGACATACTGGCCGACCTTGAACGAAGCGGCCTGGCTGATGATGCCGTCGGCAGGTGCCTTGACCGTGGTCTGGACCAGATCGTAGGCCGCCTTGTCGCGTGCGGCGAGCGCCGCCATTACCGTTGGATGCTTGTCGGTCTCGATGTCGGGATTGCCGCCAAGTGCCGCCTTGGCGCTGACGATCCCTTGCTGGGCCACGGCCAGCTGCTGCTTCGCCTTGTCGAGGTCGTTCTTGGCTTCGTCCAGAGACGACTTGGCGTTGATGCCCTTCTGGGCAAGGTCGGCGGCGCGGTCATATTGCGACTGCGCGTACTGGACCTGGCTTTCGTCGGACTTCTCCTGCGCCAGCGCCTGGCTGTAGGCCGCACGCAGCTGCTCGACATTGAGCCGTGCGCCGGCCACCGCCGCGTCGGCCTGGGCCAATGCGATCCGGTAGGGCTCGGGATCGATAGCGAACAACACGTCGCCCTGCTTGACAGACTGGTTGTCGAAAATGTCGACCTGAACGATGCGGCCCGCGGTATCGGCGGCTATCGACACCTTGGCCTGCTGCAGATTGGCGTTCTCGGTCTCCTGATAGCGGCCGCCGGTCACCCAGACATAGCTGCCGCCGGCGATCAACGCAGCGGGCAGCACAAACATCAAAAGGAAGCGGCCGGCACGGCGCTCCTTCTTCGGCGCCACCGGCGCCGGAGCTATCTGCGGAGCGACCGTTACCGGAGCTGCCGCCGGCTTCGCGGGAGCTTCCATCTCCAGCTTGGTCGCATTCTCATCTAGTTTGGCTACCGCGTTCATGCTGCTGCGCCTTCCGTATTCTTCACTTTTTCCGAGGGCGGCGTCTCACCATCCGCAAGATTCTGCACCATCATCTCCAGCGCCTTGACCAGGACGCGGCGATCTTCTGGCGAAACGCCCACGAGCGATTCCTCATAAACCTCGCCGGCAAGGCTCTTGACGTGGGCGTAGGCCGCGTTCGCCTTGGCGGTCGGGAAAATCATGCGCACTCGCCTGTCGGTCGCGTCGGGACGACGCTCGATCCAGCCGCCCTCCTCCATGCGATCGACAAGACGCGAGACGCTGATCGGCTCGATTTCGAGAAGCTCGGCAAGCCGCGCCTGCGCGACACCCGCCTCCTTGGCGACGCGGACCAGAAGCCGCCATTGCGCTGAAGAAAGGCCGAAACCACTGGCGCGCGCCTCGAAGCGCTTGCGCATCAGGCGCTGCACATCGTGGATCAAAAAGCCCAATCTGTCGATGCCATCGGAAACCATGAGCGACATATATAATAAGCGTGCTCATAATTCAAGGAGCCGGATTGTGCCAGAAGCCGGCAAGTGTGCATGGCAGTCGGTGCAGGGCGATCGTGGTTAGCAATTTATTACGCCGGGCGCTTGTGACGAGCATGCGGAAGATCGGCGTTCAGATGCTCAGACTATCGATCTCATCCAGGCGGAAAACGCTTCGATATGCGCTTGTCGGGGGTGATTGGCTACGCAGGCAAGGTAAAAGCCATAGCCTGGCAGACAGAGATCATGTGCCTTGACTAGCCTGCCAGCCTCGAGTTCGCCTCTGACGACCACATCGCTGCAGATAGCGATACCTTGGCCTGCCGCTACCGCGTCAATCGCGTGCAGCTCTTCGCGGAAGCTTAGGTCCCATGCCTGGTTGGCATTGGGGATGCTGGGATCGATCGAGCGTGCGATCGCCAGCCATCGTTGCCAAGTCGGCGCTTCCGGGTCGCGGTTCGTCCAATTGAAATGGATGAGCGGGTATTGCAGCAGATCGGCGGCGCGCTCGATCTGTCGGTCGCCTCCTGCGAACAGCTCCGGGCTGCATACTGGAAAGAATGCGTCCCGAAAAATTTCCTGCGCGGGAACATCCCGCGGCATCCTGCGCGCATAGCGGATCGCGACGTCGGCGTCACCGGCTCGCAGGTCCAGAACAGCGTCTGTCCCGATGATCTCCAGTGGAATGTTCGGATGCTGTTCGCGCCACTTCGACAGGCGCGGAACCAGCCATCGGCTGGCAAATGCATTTGGGCTCGTCACGCGCAACGGGCGTTGGCCAACTCCGGCCGAAGCTGATGCTATTGCCGCAGCGAAAGCGTCGAAGCCGCTGCAAATTACCGGGAATAGCCGTTCGCCCACGCCTGTGAGCACGAGCGGTCGTGGGCGCCGCCGGAACAGCAGTTGCCCACAGACCTCCTCCAGCAATCGAATCTGATGGCTGATGGCCGTTGGCGTCACTCCGAGTTCCGTCGCGGCCTTCCTGAAGCTCATCAGCCTGGCAGCGGCTTCGAAGGCGCGAAGCGACCCGAGCGGCGGAAGTTTTCTCATCCAGGCAGTTTAGATGAATTTAGCTCATCCAGCGACTGAGATATTCGATTTTGCAGCGAAATGGCGCCGCATGAGATCATTATGATCCGGTGAACGACAGCGGCCTGTCCAACCGTGCTGGATCACGAAGGGTATCCCTTGATGAGCATGTTCAAGCTTATAGACGGTTCCGAGCCGACGTTGCAGGCGCCAGATATCGCCCGGCTCAGGCAGGCGATTAGCGGCGATCTGATCCTTGCGGACGACCCTGGCTATGACCAGGCGCGCAGAGTTTGGAATGGCATGGTCGATAAGAGGCCGGCGGCTGTCTTCTATTGCGCCGAATCCAGCGATGTCGTCACGGCCGTCAACTTCGCCCGATCGCAAGGCTTCCTCGTCGCCGTCCGCGGCGGTGGTCATAACGTCGCCGGCAGTTCGGTATGCGACGGCGGCTTGGTGATCGATGTGTCACGCATGAAGCGGATCGAAGTCGACCCGATCCGCCGTGTTGCGCGCGCAGAAGCCGGCCTGAACCTGGGCGAGTTCGATGCAGCCACACAGGTCCATGGTCTTGCGACGACCGTGGGTGTCAACGCGGATACCGGCATAGCCGGACTGACACTCGGCGGCGGGTTCGGCAAGCTTGGCCGCAAACATGGACTGAGCTGCGACAACCTTGTCGCTGTCGAAATCGTGACGGCGGACGGCCGGTTGCTCACGGCAAACGCGGCCGAAAATGCAGATTTGTTTTGGGGCATTCGGGGCGGCGGCGGCAATTTCGGAATAGTCACCACCTTCGAATACAAGCTCCATCCCGTGGGTCCGCTCCTCATCGCGGGATCGATGCTATACCGCTACGAAGAGGCACGCGAAGCGATGCGGTTCTATCGTGCGTTCTCGAGCGGCGCCCCGGATGAGCTGAGCCTGGATGCAGCACTTGTGACGGCGCCCTCGGGCGAACGCTTCTTCAGCATATCGGCGTGCTACATCGGCCCACTCGACGAAGGCCAGCAAATCATTCAACCTCTGAGAGAGTATGGCACGCCAGTTGAGCGCCGGATTGCTCCTGTCCCCTATCTTCAAATCCAATCGGCCGGGGACAGCCTCTTTCCGCGCGGGCGGCGCTACTACTGGAAGGCGCAGTTCATGCGCGAAATCACAGATCAGGCGATCGATACCATGCTAGCGGCTTACATGACTGCACCCAGCGAATCGCTTCTAGTCCTGCAGCAGGTTGGCGGCGCCATCTCGCGAGTACCGATGGACGGAACGCCCTACGCCAACAGAGATGCACTTTACGATTGCTTCCCGATATCGATCTGGGACAATCCGTCTGACGACGAAACGCACATCCGATGGGCGCGCGACCTGTGGGATGCAATGAGACCGTTCTCGACCGGCGGCGTCTATGCGAATAATCTCGGCGAAGAGGGCACTGATCGGGTTCTGGCGGCTTACGGCGAGAATTATCCGAGGTTGGCCGCACTAAAGAACAAGTATGATCCCACCAATTTCTTTCGCTTGAACCAAAACATTAAGCCTGCGACCTGAGCGACCGCCCCAGGCCGATGCTCGAAATTCTGCGGCGCTGCTACAGCTCCAAATTCCAGTTCTGGCCGACCAGATCCTTGCCGAAGGAATGGTGGCGCTCCTCGTTGGCCAATTTAAAGCCCGCAGCCTCATAGATGTGGCGGGCGGCGGCGAGCACGTCGTTGGTCCACAGCGTCAGTGTCGTGTAACCCGTGGCGCGGCAAAAGCCGATACATTCCTCGACCAGCCGCTTGCCGATACCGAGGCCGCGCGCCGACGGCTCGACATAGAGCAGGCGCAATTTCGCCACCGCGTCCGACTGGCGCACGACGAAGACCGAGCCGACGACCTCCCATTCCCGCTCGGCGATCCAGCTGCGTTGCCATTTCGGATCGAAGGATTTGACGAAGGCACCGAGGATTTCGGCGACCAGCGCTTCATAGGTTTCGTCCCAGCCATATTCCTGCGCGTAGAGCAGGCCCTGCCGATGGATGATCCAGCCGATGTCGCCGACTTGCAGGGACCGCAGCATATAGGGAATTTTGGGTTCGGCGCTTCCGCCCAGCAGAAGCTGCACCGTCTGCATGGCCTTGACCAGCCTGTCCTGTTCGGCAACCGAAAGCCGTTCGAGCAAAGCCGCGACCTGGTCGTGCGAACCCTGGTTCAGCGGCGCGAAGGCCTGCCGCCCGGCCTTGGTCAGCGCGATCGACGAGCGCCGCGCATCCGCCTCGATCGTGGCGCGCTCGACCAGATCACGCTCCTCGAACTTCTTCAGCAGCCGGCTGAGATAACCGGCATCGAGGCCGAGATCGCGCGCAAGGTCGGTGGCGGTCAGGCCATCGCGATGCGCCAGCTCATAGAGCACCCGCGCCTCGGTCAGCGAGAAGGTGCTTTTCAGCAGCCCTTCGTCGAGCAGCCCGATCTGGCGGGTGTAGAAGCGGTTGAAGGCTCGCACCGCGTCGATCCGCTCCTTGGCTGGGTGATGATGAATGGTCATGGCATCCTCCTCCCGGCAAGATCAGCGATTTAGTTGACTTGGTCAAGTATCCGTTTGAAGCAATTGTCCTGATTATGCCCAGCGGGCGCCTTGACTCGCACGAGCTGCCAGCCTATTTCAGCGCCACGTTAGCACTCCCCCAAGATGAGTGCTAACCACATGTCCGGCGCCGCCGGACGGAGGAACTGTTCTCACCATTCTCATCGAGGAATAAAAAATGGCAAAGTCGAAGTTCCGCCCGCTTCATGACCGCGTGGTCGTTCGTCGGGTCGAATCCGAATCCAAGACGGCGGGCGGGATCATCATCCCCGATACGGCTAAGGAAAAGCCGCAGGAAGGCGAGATCATCGCCGTCGGTTCCGGCGCCCGCGACGAAGCCGGCAAGCTCGTCCCGCTGGACGTCAAGGCCGGCGACCGCATCCTGTTCGGCAAGTGGTCGGGCACCGAAGTCAAGCTCAATGGCGAAGACCTTCTGATCATGAAGGAATCCGACATTATGGGCATCATCGGCTGAATATCGGCCTCACCCTCGTTTAAATCTTCGGGCTCAATCCAAGCCCCTGCCAGGAGCTAAAAATGGCTGCCAAAGACGTAAAATTCTCCCGTGACGCTCGTGAGCGCATGC
>NZ_JAMYVK010000057.1:0-41545 GCF_040323975.1 Mesorhizobium sp. M0019
GAGGTTCGCGGAAAAGCGCCCAACAGCGGCCACATCGCCGCTTCAGGCCGCCAAAACCTCATCGCCGTGCATCAAGGCGGCTAGAAGCACAGCGTCCCTGGCCGAGACAGCCAGCGGATCGGCGACGAACCAGCCGAGCACGAACAGAAGGAATGCCGACACCGCACCCGCCCACACCACCGGCGTGTCGCGGAAGGCGCGCACCATGATCATGTAGAGCGCGCTCCCGATCGTCATCAGCAGCGCCAGCCCGTCGCCGAACAAATGGCCGGTGCCGAAGCCGGACCAGACCATGATTGCCACACCGCATAGTGACACAGCAGCGGCGGCAAGCGTCTGCAGCCGGAACGGCTCGCGGACCAACAGGAGGGCCAGCAGCGCGGTGACGAACGGGGCCGTGGCATAGATGATCGCGACATTGGCGACAAAGGTGAACTTGAACGCCGAGATAAAGGCGATGCTCGCGAGTGCGCCCTCGATCGCCAGCAGCCAGCCTCGCCAGCCGAGCCGCAAGCTGTCGCGACCGCCGGAGCGCTGGCGGCGCCATAGGACATAGAGGCTGATCAGGATCGAGCCGACGAAGCCGCGCCAGCAGGTAATGGTCAGCGGGTCGGCATGGATCGATTTGGTCAGCACGCCGGTGAGGCCGAAGACGGCCGCCGATGCCGAGACCAGGATGATGCCGAGGGTACGCTCGCGGGCGCTTTCCACTGTGCATGGCATGTCCAGCGATCCCGTCATCTCACCAGCCTGCGCTGCCCCTTCCTGACACCATAGTGTCAGCTCGAGGCGTCCTGCATCGAAAACAGCAGGTAGGCAGCCCCGGTGAACAGGATTCCGGCAAGAACCCGTTCGCGGGTTTCCGCGATGGCGATATCGGCCATATGTCCGGCGGCCTTACGAATGTGTTGCGAGAGACGGTGTGAAGGCGTTGGATGCTCCCCGTATCGTCAGGCTATACGGGCGAAACCCTGCCAAGCGCTACGCCAGTGGAGACTTGCGTTTGGGCAGGCGGCATCGCCGTTAGGCAGCGAAGCCAGGCAACTATGGGAGAGAAACGAAATGGATGCGATCGCATTGAAGGCCATGCAGGCGCCGCTGAAGGTGGCCTATCGCGACGACGCCTCGCGCGCGCTGATTACTCTCCGCGCCAAAGGCTCGATCGACGACCAATCGATCGCCTGCAAGGTCGAGACAGGCAGGGCGATCGCCATTGCCGGGCTGCATCCGGCGACCGGCGGCACCGGGCTCGAACTCTGCTCCGGCGACATGCTGCTGGAGGCACTGGTGGCTTGCGCCGGCGTCACGCTGAAGGCGGTAGCGACGGCGCTGGAATTCAAGCTTGGGGCCGCCACGGTGGAAGCCGAAGGCGACCTAGACTTTCGCGGCACGCTTGGCGTGGCAAAGGATGCGCCGGTTGGCTTCCGCGCCATCCGGCTGACATTTGGCCTCGACACCGACGAGCCGCAGGAGCGCATCGATGCGCTGCTCAAGCTGACCGAGCGCTACTGCGTCGTGTTCCAGACCATCAGCCAGAAGCCGGAGCTGACGGTAAGCGCGCGACGCTGACGATCTCCCCCCTTGAGCGGGAGATGTCGCCGAAGGCGACAGAGGGGGTTGTCTCGCGTGAAGCGGCAACCGCTGCAGCAGGCCGAGCCCGGTCGGACCAACCCCCTCTGGCCTGTCGGCTATCTCCCCCTCGAGGGGGAGATCACGCTGTCCTACTGCGCCGACGGCTCCTCGGCGTCGCCCTCGTCGGCGAAGGGCGAGGCGCTCGGCACGCACTGCACCGACCAGCCGGCCGGCGTCGGTTGCTTCTGGTATTCGGTTATGGCGAAGGCGCACTGTTCGCGGGTGTCGAATGTGCTGGGCAGCACGACCATGCCGCCTTGCGGGCCGGCGATCACCAGATACCAGACTAACGCTACGCTCGGTGCCGCCATGAGTATTTCCTCGCTCTGCTTGTTTTGGGAGTCGCACGATCCTAGCAACTCCGGCCCAGCGGCGAAAGCTGGGCCAAAGCGCGGCGTTAAGCCACGGCATCACAGCCACGTGACGTCGGGTCGTTTTGGTTCAGTTCACCGCAAAACAATAGAACAGGCCGTCGCCGCCGGTGCCCTTCAGCGCTTCCTGGCTGCAGCCACCGCGTGACGCATGCGAGGAATTCCACGATTTGGCGGCTGCCGAATCATCGAGGCCGGTACGATCGTGATGACCCATCATCGCCACACCTTCTGCTTCGCTCAGCGTCCAGTCGCCGCAGGTCTGGTCGGCTATTTTCGTGCCATCCGGCTTGGAGCCGGTCAACACGTCGTGCCGGTTGGGCGTGTCGCCGCGGCCGTTGACCATTTGGCCCTTTTCGTCGAGTGCCGTCTGTTTGGTGATGGCGTTGGCATCGCTATGCAGGGAAGCGACATCATCGGCGATCTTGACGCCCTTGGCGTTGAACCACGGGCCTTTGCCGATACGGTCGCGTGCATCGGTATCGCTGGTCGAGAGATAGGCGCGCCATGTCTTGCCGGTAACGCCCGCGGCTTCGGCCAGAGAACTACAATGGGCGTCGGCGCCGGCGAGACCGCCGAGATCGGCGCCTTTGCCGGAGCCGACGCTGGTGACGAAAAAGCTCATCGTTGCCTCCTGCGACGACGCGGCGCCGATCACTGCAAGCAGCGCGGTGGCAGTCAAGAGAAGCAGTCTCCGCATATGGTCCTCCGTTTCTCGAATTGTGGCACCCGAACAACGTTGGTGCCGGCGCAATTCTTCCGGCAAAATGCGATGTGTGGCTACTCCGGCTGCCGGTAGGCGACAAAGCGATTGTGCTTGGCCTGGAAGATCAGCCCGGTCTCCTTGAGCGTAGGGCTGGCCAGCGGCACGATACGCTTGGCGATCTCCGAAGGGTGCGGCAGTGTTTCAGGATCCTCGCCGGGTACGGCCTGCGCCCGCATCGCGGTGCGCGTTGCCCCGGGATCGGCGGCATTGACCCTGAGCGGCAGGTTTTCGGTCTCATGCGCCCATGAACGCGTCATGGCCTCGACCGCCGCCTTCGACGCCGCATAAGGCGCCCAGAAGGCGCGTGCGGAGTGGGCAAGGCTGGAGCTCAGCACGATAGCACGGCCGGCATCGGAAAGCCTGAGCAGCGGGTCGACCGAGCGGATCAGCCGCCAAGTTGCGGTGACGTTGATGGTCATCACCTTCTCGAAGGTCTTGGCCTCGACATGGCCGATCGGGGCGATGACGCCGAGCACAGCGGCGTTGGCGACCAGTATGTCGAGCTTGCCCCAGCGCTCGTGGATCGCGCCGCCCAGCCGGTCGATCCCCGCCATGTCGGCAAGATCGAGCGGTACCAGCGTCGCCTGTCCGCCACCTGCCTTGATCTGGTCGTCGAGTTCTTCCAATCCGCCGACGGTGCGAGCAACCGCAATCACATGCGCACCGGCCGCGGCAAGCTCCCTGGCGATGAAATAGCCGATACCGCGCGAGGCGCCGGTGACGACCGCAACGCGGCCGGAGAGATCGAGGGGAGGGGTCATGAGCTATTCTTGGGTTGCTGGTCTAAGAACGACAGCTGAATGAAGGCAATTAATTGTTTGGCGGAATTCTCGTCAAGAGGGACAAAAACCGTTGCATCACCACCAATGGCTTTGACGACGACATACTTGTCCTGAGTCTCTCTCGCCTCTCTAACTTGGCAAAAAAGAAATCCATTACCGAGAGGCGTATCGATATCGACCTCAGATCTAATCTGATCTTTGAGCAAGGATTTTGCAAATGAGAGTGAATCCTTGAGGGCTTGCCATAAGCCTCGTCGAGCGCTCATGTCTTACCTCCGTCCGGATCGGAATTCTAAGACCCGCCGGCCGCTAACAGCGACAGCGTGCGCACATTGTCGGAGCCTTCGAAGTCGGCAAGCCGGGTCGGATACTGGCCGGTGAAGCAGGCGTCGCAGAATTGCGGCTGCTCGTTGTCGCGGCCGGCCTCGCCGACGGCGCGGTAGAGCCCGTCGATCGACAGGAAGCCGAGCGAATCGACGCGGATGAACTCGGCCATCTCCTCCACCGACATGCGCGACGCCAGCAGCTTCGACTTTTCCGGTGTGTCGACGCCGTAAAAGCAGGAGGCGCGCGTCGGCGGCGAAGCGATGCGCATATGCACTTCCTTGGCGCCGGCATCGCGCACCATCTGGACGATCTTCTGGCTGGTGGTGCCGCGCACGATCGAATCGTCCACCAGCACCACGCGCTTGCCTTCGATCATGCGGCGGTTGGCGTTGTGCTTGAGCTTGACACCCATGTGGCGGATCGAATCGCCGGGCTGGATGAAGGTGCGGCCAACATAGTGATTGCGGATGATGCCGAGCTCGAACGGAATGCCCGCGGCCTGCGAAAAGCCGATCGCCGCCGGCGTGCCCGAATCCGGCACCGGCACGACGATGTCGGCCTCGACCGGACTTTCCTGCGCCAGCTCGGCGCCGATGCGCTTGCGCACTTCATAGACGTTGCGGCCTTCGACCGACGAATCCGGCCGCGCGAAATAGACATATTCGAAGATGCAGAAGCGGGTCTTCTGCGGCTCGAACGGGAACAGGCTTTCGATGCCCTTGCTGGTGACGACGACCATTTCGCCGGGCTTCAGGTCGCGCACGAAACGCGCACCGATAATATCGAGCGCGCAGGTCTCGGAGGCGAGAATCCAGGCGCCGTCGAGATCGCCGAGCACCAGCGGGCGGATGCCGAGCGGGTCGCGGCACCCGATCATCTTCTTGGACGTCATCGCCACCAGCGAGAAGGCGCCTTCGACTTGGCGCACCGCATCGATGAAGCGCGAATTCAGGTCGCGCTCTTTGCTGGTGGCAACCAGGTGCAGGAGCGTTTCGGTGTCGGAGGTGGAAGAGAAGATGGCGCCTTGCTTCTGCAGGGCGCGCTGAACGGTCATGGCGTTGGTGAGATTGCCGTTATGGGCGACGGCAAAGCCGCCATCGGCAAGTTCGGCGAAGAAAGGCTGGATATTGCGCAGACCGGCGCCGCCGGTGGTGGCATAGCGTGTGTGGCCGATGGCACGGTTGCCTTGCAGGCTGTCGATGACACGCTGCTTAGTAAAGGTGTCGCCGATCAGGCCGACATGGCGTTCGACATGGAATTGGGTGCCGTCATAGGAAACGATGCCGGCCGCTTCCTGGCCTCGATGCTGCAACGCATGCAGACCGAGCGTTACGATGGCTGCGGCGTCCTGCCGGCCGAAAATGCCGAACACGCCGCATTCGTCGTGGAAATGGTCGTCGGCTTCGGCGGAAAGCACGTCGTCTGCGTCTGCCACTGAGGCTGCCATTGGGGCTCAAGCTCCGCTAAAGTCGCCATATAAGGTCATAGCGCATCGAAAGCAACGCACGTCGTGCGGCGTTCACATGATCGACAGTCTTGAGCCTCGCAAGTCTGTCGAAATCAGTTTGCCGGCGCCGGGTTTGCAGGTGCCGGCGTCGCGGGCGCATTGTCGGCCGGCGGCGCATCGCTGTCGTCGGGTGCCGGAGCAGTGGCGTCGTCGCCGGCGGCAGGGGCTTCCGCTGCAGGCGCGTCGGGGGCCAGAGGCGTCTCGGTGGCCGGCTGATTCGGATTGAGCTTGTTGAGGATGGCGTTTTCCGGATCCTCGGGCAGTAGGCTTTCGAGCTTGGCGCCGATCGATTCGAGCAACGGCTTTGACTTGGCGTTGGCAATCCAGCCTGGAGCCTTGGCGCCGGCCAGCCAATTGAAGAAAAGCAGCGCGACAGCGACGACCAGGATGCCGCGCGCCGCGCCATAGAGGAAGCCAAGTGTACGATCGAGCGCGCCGATCCTGGAATCGATGATCCAGTCGGCGAGCTTCATGGTGATGACCGAAACGACGATCAGCGCGACAATGAAGACGATACCGGCGGCCGCCGCCATGGCGGCCTTTTCGTTGTCGACATAGGGCTGAATGTAAGGCAGCACCGGCTTGTAGAAGAAGAAGGCGGCGGCCGCGGCGGCTGCCCAGGAGATGATCGACAGGATCTCGCGCGAAAAGCCGCGAACCATAGCGAGCATCGCCGAGACCAGGGTGAAGCCGACGAGAATTCCGTCAAGCAGCGTAATCGGCATGTTTTTCGCCCCACTCCGATCTCTTTTTCACGGCCCGACGAGCCGCATCACTCTTGCTCGTCGGCGCGGCTGCGCCGAGAGCCGGCTATGCGCGCCACGAGATCGGCAAGCTCGGTGGGCTGGAAAGCGCCGGCTCCGATCCCCCCGACCCCATTACCACCAACAAGTTCCTCGCTGCTCAAGGGCAGAACCGCGCGTCCGAAACCCAGCTTTTCGGCTTCCTTGAGGCGCTGCTGCGCATGCGCAACCGGCCTCACCGCACCCGAAAGGCTGATTTCGCCGAAATAGACGCAATCGGCGGGAAGGGCAAGACCGGTGAGCGAGGAAACCAGTGCCGCCGCCACTGCCAGGTCGGCCGCCGGCTCCGAAATGCGGTAGCCGCCGGCAACGTTGAGATAGACGTCGTGCGTGCCGAAGCGGACGCCGCAATGGGCTTCCAGAACCGCCAGGATCATCGACAGCCGGGCACCGTCCCAGCCGACGACGGCGCGGCGCGGTGTGCCCAGCGTCGATGGCGCCACCAGCGCCTGGATCTCGACCAGCACCGGCCGTGTGCCTTCCATGCCGGCGAAAACCGCGGCACCCGGCGACTTCGCATGGCGCTCACCGAGGAAAAGCTCGGACGGGTTGGCGACTTCCCGCAAGCCCTTGTCCGACATTTCGAAGACGCCGATCTCATCGGTTGGCCCGAAGCGATTCTTGACCGTGCGCAGGATGCGGTAGTGGTGGCCGCCTTCGCCCTCGAAATAGAGCACCGCGTCGACCATGTGCTCGACAACGCGCGGTCCGGCGATCTGGCCCTCCTTGGTGACGTGGCCGACCAGAACGATCGCCGCCCCTGTGGATTTTGCGTAGCGGATCATCGCCTGGGCGGCGGCACGCACCTGGGTCACCGTGCCGGGCGCCGAATCGGCCATATCGGTCCACAGCGTCTGGATCGAATCGAGAATGACCAGATCCGGCCGCTTGCCATCGGCGATGGTGGCGAGGATGTCCTCGACATTGGTTTCGGCGGCGAGCTCGACCGGGGTGTCGGCGACGCCGAGCCGCTGGGCACGCAGCCTGATCTGCGCGACCGCCTCTTCGCCCGAGACATAGACGATGCGGTGGCCCTTTGCCGCCAGCGCGGCCGCGGCCTGGGTGAGCAGCGTCGACTTGCCGATGCCGGGATCGCCGCCGACCAGCAGCGCCGAGCCGCGCACGAAGCCGCCGCCGGTGGCCCGGTCGAGTTCGCCGATGCCGGAGACGATGCGCGGCGCGTCCTCGATGTCGCCGGAGAGGCTGGTCAGCACCACCGCACGGCCCTTGCGGGCGTTGCGCGTATTGGCCGGGCCGGAGCCGATACCGCCTGACGTACCTTCCTCGACCAGCGTGTTCCACTCGCCGCAGGCATCGCATTTGCCAGCCCAGCGCTGATGCACCGATCCGCAATTCTGACAGATGAACTGGATACGGGATTTGGCCATCAGTTTATTGGTTCCAAGAGGTATTTGGAACGATCCCAGTAAATCGGCAAAGCATTTTCGACTGTATCGAAATGAGTGCGGCGCTGGCCGTTGCTCTGAGCCCAATTGTCGTATGCCGACCAACATGCATAGATGAACAAATTTACCGCCAAATCATTGTCTCGCCTGACTTCTTCATGCAGCGTTTCGAACAATCGCCTGAGCGCTAACGAGAGGCGGCGGTCCTGAAGCCGATGCATGAGAAGGAATGCACACCCGATCGCAGCGACAGACGTACTCTGCCGAGAGTCCCCTGACCAAAGTGCCAAAAGGCCCAGAAGATCATCGATGTCGCGAGTCGTTCCCAGCTTCCAAATCCGATAGAGGCCGGTCACTGCCGCGCTTCGCGTATAGTCTTCGACATGCTTGGCAAGGAATTTCCTCACCAATTCAACGTTCTCGGGCGTCGGTTCGCTCGAGTAGCAGAACACCAGCAAACCGGCGTGCGATTCCGTGCGAGAAATTGACCCGGCAGATCTCAAATATTCAGTGAGTTGCGCGCGTTCATCCTCGGAGATGTCATACTCTTCGAATTTTATCCTTTGGTAGATATCGCTAAAGTCCAATCGGCTGCTCCGCGACAATGCCTACTCGAACCGATCCGGCAAATGATGCTCCTCGGCGAGGTCCGAGAAGCGGGTGAATTCGCCCTGGAAGGCGAGGCTGACCGATCCCGTTGGGCCGTGGCGCTGCTTGGCGACGATGACCTCGGCCTTACCGCGCATCTCGTTCATCTCGTGTTCCCATTTGATGTATTCGTCGGTGCCCGGCTTCGGCTCGCGGTTCTTCAGGTAATATTCCTCGCGGTAGACGAACAGCACCACGTCGGCGTCCTGCTCGATGGAGCCCGATTCGCGCAGATCCGAAAGCTGCGGGCGCTTGTCATCGCGGCTCTCGACCTGGCGCGACAGCTGCGACAGCGCGATGATCGGCACCGCCAGCTCCTTGGCTAGTGCCTTGAGGCCGGTGGTGATCTCGGTGATTTCCTGGACGCGGTTTTGCGAGGATTTCGCGCTCGATCCCTGCATCAGCTGGATATAGTCGATAACGATGACGTCGAGGCCGCGCTGGCGCTTCAGGCGACGCGCGCGGGCCGACAGCTGAGCGATGGAAATGCCGCCGGTCTGGTCGATGAACAGCGGGATTTTCTGCATTGTCTGCGAGCAGGCGACCAGCTTTTCGAAATCCATCTCGCTGATCTCGCCGCGCCGGATTTTCGACGACGGGATTTCCGTCTGTTCGGAAATAATGCGGGTGGCCAGCTGTTCGGATGACATTTCGAGCGAAAAGAAGCCGACGACGCCGCCATTGGCCGCCTTGAACGAGCCGTCCGCCTGCTGCGCCGGGACATAGGCCTCGGCGATGTTGAAGGCGATATTGGTGGCGAGCGAGGTCTTGCCCATGCCGGGGCGGCCGGCAATGATGATCAGGTCGGACGACTGCAGGCCGCCCATGCGGCGGTCGAGATCGCGCAAGCCGGTAGCAACGCCCGACAAATGCCCGTCGCGCATATAAGCCGCATTGGCCATGTCGACGGCGGTCTTGACGGCATCGGTGAAGCTCTCGAAGCCGCCGTCGTAGCGGCCGGTCTCGGCCAACTCGAACAGGCGCCGCTCGGCATCCTCAATCTGGTCGGAGGGCGACATGTCGACCGGCGCGTCATAGGCGATGTTGACCATGTCCTCGCCGACAGTGATCAGCGCGCGCCGCGTCGCCAGATCGTAGATGGCGCGGCCATAGTCGGTGGCGTTGACGACGGTGACGGCCTCGACCGCCAACCGCACGACATATTGCGCCACCGTCATGTCGCCGACCTTCTCGTCGGCCGGCAGGAAGGTCTTCAGCGTGATCGGCGTCGCGATCTTGCCCATGCGGATGAGCTCGGCCGCGACCTCGAAGATCTTTCTATGCAGCGGCTCGTAGAAATGGCCGGGCTTCAGGAAGTCGGAGACGCGGTAGAAGGCATCGTTGTTGACCAGTATGGCGCCGAGCAGCGCCTGCTCGGCCTCGATGTTGTTCGGCGCCTCGCGATAGAGCGGTGTTTCCGCCACGCCGAATTTTCGTGCTGCCTCTGCCATGATGTCCCCGGTCCTGATCCCCGTCTCTCGATATCAGAACGAGACAAGTCGGTGATGACTTATCTGCATCAGTCCCCAACCAACCAACTTTGATGCCCGCGATTCACAGCCAGGATCTTTCGGTGGAAAGAATCTCGATTGACTCGAATCAAGATG
The DNA here is from genome assembly GCF_040323975.1 of Mesorhizobium sp. M0019. NCBI lineage: Bacteria > Pseudomonadati > Pseudomonadota > Alphaproteobacteria > Hyphomicrobiales > Phyllobacteriaceae > Mesorhizobium > Mesorhizobium sp. M0019. The sequence goes on from NZ_JAMYVK010000057.1 coordinate 9,850, forward strand.
GCGAGCCTAGCCGTTCTCAGGCGAGAACAAAACAGGAAAATAGCTGCCGGTCATTCCGGCAAGGCATCACCCCAATCCAGTCGCCGCGCGGCCTTGAACGTCTCGCCGTCGCGCTTGGTGAACAGTCGCTCGGCAGCACCCCCATCCTGTTCGCAAAGCTTCAGCAAGACCTTGCCGGAGCCCGACTTCGGCGGTGCGATCACTCGCGCTCGAGGCGGAGCGGCCGGATGGCGGGAGGCCGCGACAAAGATGAATTTCTCGTCCTCCCACGGCACCTCGGCATCCTTGGCCAGACGGTGTAGGCGCGAGCGGGCGACGCGGCGGGCGAAATGGCACCAGTCGGGGGCGACGAGCGGACAGGGCGCCTCATGCGGGCAGGGCGCAAGCACGTGCGCGCCCGCCTCGATCAGCTGCCGCCGTACGGCAAGAATACGCTGCCAGCCGGCCGGCGTGCCCGGCTCGACCACCAGCAGCGTGTCTGCGGTCAGCTGCCAGAGCCGGTCGACGAGTTTTGCCAGCGATGCCGGCGCGATCTCGTCCAGCACATAGGCTGAAGTCACCAGATCGGCCGGCTCCAGATCGACCAGGTCGATGGTGATGTCGCCGGTCCGCCAGGCGGTCCTGGCCGTGATCGAGTCCGCGGCAAGTGCTTCGCCGACCCTTCGTACCGCGGCGCCGGCCTCGAGCAGCACCGCCTGTTCGAGATCCGGCCAAAGATTGATTGTGGCCCAAAGCACCGTGCCAGGGCCGGCGCCGACATCGAGCAAGGTCTTCGGAGCATAGTCGGGCCGAGACTCGCCCACCGCATCGAGGCTGGCGCGAACGGCCGCATAGGTCGCCGGTAGCCGCGTTGCCAGATAGGCCTTCACCGCCATGTCTTCGGCCATGTGCAGGCGGCCGTCGCGCAACTCTGCGCGGTAACGGTCCGACAGCGTCCTGGCCGCTTGCTTAAGCATCGGCAACGGCACTTTTTCGAGGAGGCGGTCGACGCCTTGTCTAAGTGGGACAGGCAGTTCCATCGCTTACGCCGCCCGAGGTGCGAGCACGATGACCGAGGCGCCAACGATGCAGATCGCGGCACCGGCAAGGTCCCAGCGGTCTGGGCGCACGCTTTCCGCCAGCCACAGCCAGACCAGCGAGGCGGCAATGTAGATGCCGCCATAGGCGGCATAGGCCCGGCCCGCCGCACTGGCGTCGACCAGCGCCAGCAGCCACGCAAATAGCAGGAGCGAGACGAGACCGGGCGCCAACCACAGTGGCGACTTGTCCAGCCGCCACCACGCCCAGAACGAAAAGCAGCCGGCGATCTCGGCAAGTGCGGCGGCGACGTAGAGGAGGTAGGTCATGAAAAAAGGTCCCGCGTTGACGAGACCTTTTTCAGCGTGCCAGCCGGCAATGGCAAGCGGCAATGGTGCAATCGCAGGCAGTCTACTCCGGATCCGCCACCTTGCGGCGGCGCGTGGGCTTGGCCGCAGAAGCCTTTTCACGACGTCCAAGATCGCGCATCTCCAGCGCCTTCTCGCAACTGGCCATGTAGTCGCGCGTCATCGGCAGCGTGTCGTTCTTCTTGGCAATCTGGATTTGGAAAATCACCAGATCCTGCCAGCGGAAAGCGGCTTCCGAGGCGGCAAGATAGAACTCCCACATGCGGCAGAAGCGCTCGTCATAAATCGCCTTGGCCTTGTCGCGGTTGGCGGCGAAGCGCTCGCCCCAATGCTTTAGCGTCTCCGCATAATGCAGCCGCAGGACCTCGATATCGGTGACGACGAGCCCCGATTTCTCGATGGCCGGCATCACTTCGGAGAGCGACGGGATGTAGCCGCCCGGGAAGATGTACTTGCGGATGAAGGCGCTGGTTGCCCACGGCACGCCGGAGCGGCCGATCGTGTGCAGCAGCATGACGCCGTCCGGCTTCAGCAGCGTCGCCGACTTGTCGAAGAAGGTGCGGAAATGATTGACGCCGACATGCTCGAACATGCCGACGGAGACGATGCGGTCGAAACGCTCATTGAGCTCGCGATAGTCCTTGATGTCGAAATGCACCCGGTTTTGCAGGCCTTGCGCATGGGCGCGGTCGGTGGCGACGCCGTGCTGCTCGGTCGACAGCGTCACGCCTTGCACGTCGACGTCGAACGCCTTGGCTAGATAGAGCCCAAGCCCACCCCAGCCGGAGCCGATATCAAGAACCGTCTGGCCGGCCTTCAGCCTGAGCTTGGCGGCGATATGGCGCTTCTTGGCCGCTTGTGCCTCGTCGAGCGTCATGTCCGGCTGCTCGAAATAGGCGCAGGAATATTGCATGTCCTCATCGAGGAAGAGGCGGTAGAGGTCGCCCGACAGATCGTAATGGCGCTGCACGTTGCGGCGCGCCCGCGACGCTGTGTTGATCTGCTGCAGGCGCCGGAAGGCGTGGCGCAGACCTTCGATCGCCTTCGACCAGGTGGCATCGATACCGCCGCTGCCCATGTTCTGGAAGGCAATCCGCATCACCCCCAGCACGCCGCCCTCGAGAATGTCGAGTTCACCGTCCATGTAGGCTTCCGGCACCGCCAGCATCGGATCGAAGGTTATTGCGCGCTCGGCATGCCTTGTCTTGATGTGCATGTGCACCGGCTCGCCGCTGCCGTCACCGAAAGTCACCATCGAGCCTTGCGGCCCTGTCACCTTGAGATTGCCTATGCGGACCAGGCGGTCGAGAACGCGTTTCAGCAGAATATTCATGACCAATTGTCCCCTCTCGGCCAGACATGCTGTCCTATTCTGCATCAAGATATAGGGGTTCGAAAAGTTCCATTTGGCATAAAAATGCCCGGGTACGGGGCCCGGGCATTGGTCCAGAATAGCGATTAGCCGGCGAATGCCGACGAATGACGATCAGCCGTTGTCTTCGCCGCCTTCGAACTCCGCATTCGGATCGAAGAAGTTTTCCGGCCGCGCATTATCGTTGATGTCCTCGCCGTAGATGGCTTCGGCGGTGGTCAGTGTTTCGCCCTTGGCCTGGCGCTCGGCTTCGTCGGCCGTGCGGGCAATGTTGAGTGTGATGGTAACCTCGACTTCCGGGTGCAGCGCGATCGCCACATTGGTGACGCCGATGGTCTTGATTGGCTGGTTGAGCAGGATCTGGTTGCGGTTGACCGAAAAACCTTCCGCCGTCACCAGCTCGGCGATGTCGCGCGTCGAGACCGAACCATAAAGCTGACCGGTTTCGCCGGCCGAGCGCACGGCGATGAAGCTCTTGCCGTCGAGCTTTTCTGCAATCTGCGCGGCTTCGGACTTGCGCTCCAGGTTGCGGGCTTCGAGCTGGGCCCGCTGTCCCTCGAACTTCTTCTTGTTAGCTTCGTTGGCGCGCAGCGCCTTGCCTTGCGGCAGCAGGAAATTGCGGGCGAACCCGTCCTTGACCTTGACGGTATCGCCCATCTGGCCGAGGCGGGAAACGCGTTCGAGAAGAATGACTTCCATGGTTTTGTTCCTTCGCTTGGGCGCTATCCTCAGGATCGGCGCCGAGTTGTCTGGAACAGGTCAGGAAGCTGGGGCGTCGCCGCCTGTGTCGCTGTCCTGCCTGTCGCGGCAGTTAGGATCTCTTGTCGAAATCCAACCCGGGATTTGGTATTCGATCCGGCTACGCCCGTCGTGGCCGGTGAAAAAGCGGGCGGCGAACCGCCCGCTGGCTAGACCATGATCCCGAAAAGTGGAAACCGGTTTTCGGATAAGATCATGGTCAACTAATCAGTGTTAGCGGACCACGTAGGGCAGCAGGCCGAGGAAGCGGGCGCGCTTGATCGCCTTGGCGAGTTCGCGCTGCTTCTTCTGGCTGACGGCGGTAATACGCGATGGCACGATCTTGCCGCGCTCGGAGATGTAGCGCTGCAGAAGCCGCACGTCCTTGTAGTCGATCTTCGGCGCGTTGGCGCCGGAGAACGGGCAAGTCTTGCGGCGGCGGTGGAAGGGGCGCCGGGTTGGGATCTGGTTGATGTCGACCATTATTCTGCGGCTCCTTCAAAGCCTTCGCGCGGACGGCGCGGGCCACGATCGGCACCGCTATCGCCGAAGCTGCGCGGCGGACGATCACCACGGTCACCGCGATCGCGGTCGCCGAATGAGCGCGGGCCACGATCGCCACGGTCGCGGTCGCCGAAGCCGCCGCGTTCCGAGCGCTCTTCGCGCTTCTGCATCATTGCCGACGGACCTTCCTCATGCGCATCGACCTTGATGGTCAGGAAACGCAGCACGTCCTCGGACAGGCCCATCTGGCGCTCCATCTCATTGAGCGCGGCCGGCGGGCAGGTGATGTCCATGAGTGTATAATATGCCTTCCGGTTCTTGTTGACCCGGTAGGTGAGGGACTTCAGTCCCCAGTTCTCGACCCGGCCGACGGACCCGCCATTCGCGGTAATGACGCCCTTGTACTGTTCGACAAGCGCATCGACCTGCTGCTGCGAGAGGTCCTGCCGGGCAAGAAACACATGTTCGTATAGAGCCATAGTGTTCGTGCCTTTCTTCGTTTCTCTCCCGGTTCCCGGCGGCAAAAGCCTCTGCAACTTCTCTGACCCGCAATCCTTGCGAAGGCGGGGAAGAAAGGAGCATGACGAGACGGTCGAGAGCGGAGACACGGGAGGCGGAAGCGCTTCTCGCTTCACACGAAGGTTTCGAAAAACCTCCGGCCCTCCGTTCAGCCCCCAGCAAGGACCGGCAGATTGCGGGCGTCTATACAGGAATTTGACCGCAAAGCAAGGCCAAACGACAGGGCAAACGGCCCTACCGTCCCAGAGCGCCACGGGCCTCGACGGCAAGGCTTACGGATTTCCTGAAACCGGACCTTAACCACCATGCGAAGTTCCAGCACCGGCGGGCGTGGCGGCAACCCGTCGTTCATCATGCGGATGCAAAAGCAAACAGTCTGCGCGAGGTCGGCAGCAAGGCGGTTTTGGGGACAAAAATGCTTTTCGACAAATTCTGCCGTTCGAAGAGCGGCAACTTTGCCCTGATGCTGGCGTTCGGGCTGCCTGCGGTTCTGACCGCGGTCGCCTTTGCCGTGGACGTGTCCACCTTGATGAGGGCCAAGGTCAGCTTGCAGAACGCGCTCGATGCCGCGAACCTTGCATCTTCGCATCTCGGCGACATCGAGGCTTCCCGCAAGGACGTCTTCGACCGCTACTTCCAGACCAATGTCGCCGGCCACAGCGAGTTGAGGAACGCCGAAGCGACGCTTACCGTGGAAAGGGGCCTCAATTACATCCAGACAAAGGCTGTCGCCATGTCGGACGTCAATTTGAACTTCGCCTTCCTGTTCGGCAACGACAAGCGCATCACCGTCGATGCCGGCGCCGTCGAATCGACCAATCAGCTCGAAGTCGTGCTGGTGCTCGACAATACCGGGTCGATGGCCAGCAACGATCGCATCGGCGCATTGCGGACGGCGGCGACGGCCCTGATCGATATGCTCGAAGCGGCGAAGTCGCCGACGCGCAGCGTACGTGTCGCGGTGGTGCCGTTCGTCACCGCGGTCAACGTCAAGGGCGAGGACTACGATCCGGCCTGGATCGACATGGCCGGCAAATCGCCGAACAATGGCGCCAATTTCCCCTTGGTCGGCGGCAAGCGCGTCAACCATATGGACCTGTTCAAGCAATTGGGCGTCGAATGGAGAGGCTGCGTCGAAGCGCGGCCCGGAACCAACAATGTTTCCGACATTTCGCCCGACCAAAACAAACCGGACACCCTGTTCGTACCCTATTTCGCGCCGGACGATCCAGGTAACGCTAAAAATCCAACCAGCTCCTACGGCAATTCAGCGACCGGCTACAACAATTCCTATCTCGACGATACCGTTGTCACCGTGCTTCCCGGCCTCACCAGCGACATGGCGAAGTACAGTGTTTCGACGATGAAGCTGATCAACGACAAGAGAGGCCCACTGACTATCGGCCCAAACCGGGCCTGTCCGACGCCGATAGTGCCGCTGACCGATGATTTCGACAAATTGCGGAAGGCCGTCGGTGAGATGATCGAATGGAACGGCTCGGGGACCAATGTTTCGGAAGGCTTGTCATGGGGGATGCGGGTGCTCTCGCCGGAACCGCCTTACAGCGACGGCGCGCCGTTCAGGGCGTCAGGCACGACCAAAACGGTGCTGCTGCTCACCGACGGCGAGAATGTTGTCTATGGCGCGAAGGATACGCCACAGAAGTCGGACTATGGCTCCTACGGATTCCTGGCCTCGGGTCGGTTTGGATCCAGCGACCAGACCGCGGCTGCGCGCAATGTCGACGATTGGACAACCAATGTATGCAACACATTGAAGAAGCAGGACGTGCAGATATTCACAGTGCTGCTGCAGGCCGACACCGCAGCCAATCGCAAGCTTTACGAGGCCTGCGCATCGTCGCCGTCGGATTATTACCCGACCAACGACGTCAGTCAGCTCGAAAGCGTCTTCCTGAAAATCGGAAGCTCGATTTCGCAGCTGCACTTGACGAACTGAACGACGTCGGCCGCTCTCCCGCCGCCGCTGCTCAACTCGTGTGTGCAGCCACTTTGCCTGTGGTTTCGGGGAAGAAATCGGGCGCCGCATGGCGCTTGCCGAACATCATGTCGTATTGCAGCAGACGGAAGTCGCGGATTGCCGGATCGATCTCTTTCTGACGCGACCAATCGGGGGTGGCGTCGCCCCCCGGTGCCAAAAGCAAATTGCGGTCGATAACGCGGTAGCGCTCTCGCAACTGTCCGAGGAAGCCGGTGTAATAGGGATGGCTGATGCCGGCTGTCTTCAGGATATGGTAGGGCAGGAAGGACGGGCTGACGGCGCCCAGATCCTCGGCCGGGCCGCTGCGATTCGACCAGACGATCAGCGGCGTCTGGTGGTGCAGCAGCATCTGGTCGGCCGCCTCCTTGCGCGGCGCAACATTGTCCTTCAGGAAGCCGGTCTCGACGTAGACCGGCCCAAGTGGCGGCAGATGGTCGCCGAAGAACGCGATGACGGTCGGCCGCTCGCGTTTCTTCGCCCATTCGATCAGCCGCTCGAGGCCGCGGTCCGCGTCGGAAGAGCCTTCGGCATAGCTCAACAGCGATTCACGCGCCCATTGGCTGATCGGCGCCTGCACCTTGTGGGTCGGATTGTTATAGCGATACGGCTCATACGGCCCGTGGTTCTGCAAGCTGACGGCGAAAAAGAAGACCGGCTCGGCGCTGGTATCGGCTTCGTGGATGATCTCGTCGGTCATCGCGGCGTCCGACGCGAGCGGTCCGCGCTTCTGCATGGGCGGCAACGTCTCCTCGGACTTGAAGTCGTTGAAGCCGAAATCGGCATAGACGGCCCCCCGGTTCCAGAACCAGTTAGTGCCGGGATGGATAGCGCGCGCCCGGTAGCCTTGACTTTTCAGGAAGGTCGCCAGCGAGGGAGTCGGTGTCCGCACATATTGCTGGTAGGGAATGCTGCCCGCCGGCAGGAAGGCGTTGGAAAAGCCGGTCAGGGCCTCGAACTCGATGTTGGCCGTCATGCCGCCGAACTCGGGCGAGAACATGTAACCCGTGCGCAGTGCCCGCACATTGGGGATAGGGTCGGGCGTGATGGTGACGCCGGGTAGCTTGGTCGGATCCCAGAAGGATTCGCTCATGACGACGATGATGTCGGGCTTCTCGGCGGGTACCGAAGCCGTCACCTGCGGTTTGCCGATCGCTTCGATCGCCTTGCCGGAATAGCCGGGCGGCGCCGAGACATGCGCCATCGGGACGTTCAGCGCGAAGGCGAGCGCAAAACCGTTCGAGGCATAGTTTTCCTTCTGGTCCCACATGATCGGGATGATCTGCAGCCGGTCGCGTGTCCACGAGAAAGTGGCATAGTCCATGATGGAGACGAAGAAGGCGATCAGCGGCACCGTCAGCGTCAGCCGGGCAAGGCGGCCCTTGTGGCTGAGTGCCGGAACGCGGCGGCGCCATAGCCGCCAGCCATAGACGAGCAGCGACAGCCCGCCGACGATGCCGATCGCCAGGGCAATGGCGGTTCCCGGGCGATCGCGTACCAGAAGCGGCATCAGTGCCACGATCTGCCGGGAATAGAGGAAATCGGTCGGATAGAGCGGATCGCCGAGGTACAGCGACTTCTGGTGGCCGACGAACGCCAGCGACAATGTCAGCGGCGCGACGATCATCAGGCTCTGATGACTGCGGCCGAGCACGGCGTCGAGGCCGATGAGGATCAGCGCAAAAATGATGATCGTGGTCCAGCCGGGTTTGAAAGGCTGCAGAAAGAAATCAATGGTGCCGGCAAAGTTGCCGCGCACGATCAGTTCGATGGCAAACACAAGGATGGCCGCAGCCAGCAAGCTGATAAGGCCATAGCGGATGACAGGCCATTTGCGCGCCGGCAGATAGCCGGTCGACGGATCGCCTTCAAGAAACTGGGGCGCCGCCTCGGCTGCGCTCTGCTTGGTCTTTGCCACTTCAATAGTTCCCCGCCCCGCAACAAAAGCGTCACTCGATTGTCATCGAACTGTCACGCAAAGCTTAGCGCCTGCGGCGGAAATAAGAAGAGCCAGCAAACAAATCGTGAGCGGTTTTCATCATGAGTGATCGCCAAAAAGCCTGCCGAAACAGGCACTCGGCCGATATTACGCGATCAAGGTTGGACTTGACTTGGCCGCACGCCTTGCGTCACAGGCAACGTGAACCAGCAGCTGGGAGCCGCCGATGGCCATCGCATTCACCTTTCCAGGGCAGGGCAGCCAGGCTGTCGGCATGGGCAAGGACCTCGCCGATACCTTTGTGGAATCGCGGCGGATCTTCGAGGAAGTTGACGACGCGCTCGGCGAAAACCTATCGAAGCTGATCTGGGAAGGCCCGGAAGAGACGCTGACGCTGACCGCCAATGCCCAGCCGGCGCTGATGGCGGTGTCGCTTGCCGCAATCCGGGCGCTGGAGGCGCGCGGCTTCTCCCTGAACGGCAAGGTCACCTATGTCGCCGGCCACTCGCTCGGCGAATATTCGGCACTTGCGGCTGCAGGTTTCGTTTCGGTCGCCGACGCCGCCCGGCTGTTGCGCATCCGCGGCAATGCCATGCAGGCGGCTGTGCCGGCCGGCGAGGGCGCCATGGCGGCGATCATCGGGCTGGAACAGGCCGACGTCGAAGCCGCTTGCGCAGAGGCCGCCCAGGGCGCCGCCAAAGATCCCGCACAAGCCTTGGTTTGCCAGATCGCCAATGACAATGGCGGCGGCCAGCTGGTGATCTCCGGCGCCAGGCCAGCGGTCGAACTGGCGGCGAGGCTATGCACGGAGAAGGGCGCCAAGCGGGCACTGATGCTGCAGGTCTCGGCGCCCTTCCATTCGGCATTGATGAAGCCTGCGGCCGAGATCATGCGGGAGGCGCTGGCCGCCGTGACGAAGAGTGCGCCGGTCGTGCCGCTGGTCTCCAATGTTACGGTGACCCCGACGAGCGATCCCGACGAGATCGCCCGCCGACTCGTCGAACAGGTGATCGGGCGCGTGCGCTGGCGCGAAACGGTGGAGTGGTTCGGCAGCAACGGCGTTGCGACGCTTTACGAAGTGGGCGCCGGCAAGGTGCTGTCGGGGCTGGCCCGCCGCATCAACCGCGATATTGCCACCACTGCCATCGGATCCGCGGCGGATGTCGAGGCGGCGCTGGCGGCGCTTGCATAATCAACTGGCGATTTGACCCCGCTCCATGCGAAGGGTGTTCGCTCAGATCAGGAGGCAAGAATGTTCGAATTGACCGGCCGAAAGGCGCTCGTCACCGGCGCATCGGGAGGTATCGGCGAGGCGATCGCCCGCGTGCTGCACGGCCAGGGCGCCATCGTCGGCCTGCATGGCACACGTATCGAGAAACTGGAGGCGCTGGCCGCTGAACTGGGCGACCGGGTCAAGCTTTTCCCGGCCAATCTTTCCAACCGCGACGACGTCAAGGCGCTCGGCCAGAAGGCGGAGGCCGACCTCGAAGGCGTCGACATCCTCGTCAACAATGCCGGCATCACCAAGGACGGGTTGTTCGTACGCATGGCTGACGCCGACTGGGATAGCGTGCTCGAGGTCAACCTGACCGCCGTGTTCCGGCTGACCCGCGAGCTTACTCATCCGATGATGCGGCGCCGCCATGGCCGCATCATCAACATCACTTCAGTGGTTGGCGTCACCGGCAATCCCGGCCAGACCAACTACTGCGCCTCCAAAGCCGGTATGATCGGCTTTTCCAAATCGCTGGCGCAGGAGATCGCCACCCGCAATATCACCGTCAACTGCGTCGCCCCGGGCTTCATCGAATCGGCGATGACCGCCAAGCTCAACGACAAGCAGAAAGAGGCGATCATGGCGGCGATCCCGACCCGGCGCATGGGCACGGGCGCCGAAGTCGCCTCTGCCGTCGCCTACCTAGCTTCCAACGAGGCAGCCTACGTCACCGGCCAGACCATTCATGTCAATGGCGGCATGGCTATGATCTAACACTTGGGAAAACGCTTCATTCCGTCTTGGATGCACGGGATTTTTCGTGTAATGCCGCCCGCAACCCGGCGGTTCGGGCAAAAACCGGTCCTGTTCCGCTGCGTTTCCGGCAGGACCATCTTTCAGCTTGATTAGCGGCATTCTGGCCGCTAACGAAGACAGACAACCAAAAGACGAGGATGGCCAAATGAGTGACACCGCAGAGCGCGTCAAGAAGATCGTCATCGAGCACCTTGGCGTCGATGCCGACAAGGTGACGGAGCAGGCGAGCTTCATCGATGATCTGGGCGCGGACAGCCTCGACACGGTCGAACTTGTCATGGCGTTCGAAGAAGAGTTCGGTGTCGAAATCCCGGACGACGCCGCCGAGACCATCCTGACTGTTGGCGATGCGGTGAAATACATCGACAAGGCCTCCGCCTGACGCTATTTGCAGTCATCACCGGGGAGGACCTGCGATGAGGCGTGTCGTCGTCACGGGCCTTGGGCTGCTTTCGCCGTTCGGCATGGGCTTCGAGCACAGCTGGAAGGAGCTTCTGACCGGCCGCAGCGCAGCCAAGCGCATCACCGAATTCGAGGTGGAAGACCTTGCCTGCAAGGTCGCCCACGTCATTCCGCGCGGTGACGGCTCCAATGCCACTTTCAATCCTGAAGCCGTTCTCGAGCCGAAGGAACTGCGCAAGATCGGCGACTTCATCCTGTACGGGATCGCGGCCGCCGACGAGGCACTCAAGGATTCCGGCTGGCAGCCGAAGACGCACGAGGAACAGTGCGCCACCGGCGTGCTGATCGGTTCGGGCATCGGCGGCATCGAAGGCATCGCCGAGAATGCGATGATCCTCAAGGAACGCGGCCCGCGCCGCATCAGCCCGTTCTTCATCCCCGGCCAGATCATCAACCTCGTCTCCGGCCAGGTTTCGATCCGGCATGGGCTGAAAGGACCAAACCATGCCGTCGTCACCGCTTGCTCGACCGGTGCGCACGCCATCGGCGACGCCGCCCGGCTGATCATCTGGGGCGATGCCGACGTTATGGTCGCAGGCGGCGCCGAAGCGCCGGTGACGAGACTGTCGGTCGCCGGGTTCGCGGCTTGCCGCGCGCTCTCCACCGAGCGCAACGACGCGCCACAAACGGCCTCACGCCCCTATGATCGCGATCGCGACGGCTTCGTCATGGGCGAGGGCGCCGGTGTTGTCGTGCTCGAGGAGCTCGAACACGCCAAGGCCCGCGGCGCCAAGATCTATGCCGAGGTCACCGGCTACGGTCTGACCGGTGACGCCTATCACATCACCGCGCCTGCCGAAGACGGCGACGGCGCTTTCCGTTGCATGACCGCGGCGCTGAACCGGGCGAAGCTGACGCCGGCCGATGTCGACTACATCAACGCGCACGGCACCTCGACCATGGCCGATACGATCGAACTCGGCGCCGTCGAGCGGCTGGTCGGCAACGCCGCCTCGAAGATATCGATGTCGTCGACCAAATCGTCGATTGGCCACTTGCTGGGCGCGGCTGGTGCTGCCGAGGCGATCTTTTCGATCCTCGCCATTCGCGACAACATCGCGCCGCCGACCATCAATCTTGACAATCCGGAGCGCGAAACGGCGATCGACCTGGTGCCGCACAAGCCGCGGGCCCGGCAGATCGACGTGGCGCTGTCCAACTCCTTCGGCTTCGGTGGCACCAACGCCTCGCTCGTCTTCCAGCGCTACAATGGCTGACCGCTCTGCCGGTTTCCGTCTGCCGTCAATTTTGCCATATTCGCCCCTACTCTGCCCGAGGGGATTCGTCGCAAGATCAAATGGTAGGGCGCTATGAACACAAATCCGGCCGATAACGGGGAATTCGGGCAACGGCCAGCAACGCCCGGCCCGATCGTGCCGAAGACGGCCAGCGAGGCGTTGCGGCCCGAGGCCGGCACGCCGCCGCCGAAGCGCTCGCGTGCCTCGCGCAGCCAGTTCGTCGTGTTCATGAACTTCGTCATCTCTTCGGTGATGCTGATGGTGCTGGCGGCAGGCGTTGCGCTGTATTTCGGCAAGCAGGAGTTCAACGAGCCCGGCCCGTCGGCCAATGGCGACACTTTCCTGGTCAAGCCGAATAGCGGCGTCCAGGAGATCGCCGACCAGCTTGAGCGGCGAGGGCTGATCAGCGACGCCCGCATTTTCCGCCTTGGCGTGCGCGCCTTCGGCAATGATTCCGCCCTGAAGGCCGGCGAATACGAGATCAAGCCGCAGGCGTCGATGCACGATATCATGGAACTGCTGAAGAGCGGCAAGTCGGTGATGTATTCGCTGACCATCCCCGAGGGGCTGACTGTCGAGCAGGCGCTGCAACGAATCGCCGAGCAGGACGCGCTGACCGGCGATATGCCGTCGACCACTCCACCTGAGGGCAGCCTCGCCACCGACACGCTGCGTTTCACCCGCGGCGCAACACGCCAGCAGATGGTCGACAAGCTTCTGGCCGACCAGAAGAAGCTGGTCGACGAGGTCTGGCAGCGCCGAGCGCCGGATTTGCCGATCGCCAACGTTGAGGATTTTGTCACCCTGGCCTCTATCGTCGAGAAGGAGACCGGCAAGGGCGATGAACGCTCGCGCGTAGCCGCCGTCTTCCTCAACCGGCTGGCCAAGGGTATGCGGCTGCAGTCGGACCCGACCATCATCTACGGCCTGTTCGGCGGCAAGGGCAAACCCATCGACCGCCCGATCTATCAGTCGGACATCCAGAAGCCGACGCCCTACAACACCTATCTGATCAACGGCTTACCGCCGACGCCGATCGCCAATCCCGGCCGTGCGGCGCTGGAGGCAGTCGCCAATCCGTCGAAGACCAGCGATCTCTACTTCGTCGCCGACGGCAGCGGCGGGCACGTCTTTGCCTCGACGCTCGATGAGCATAACGAGAATGTCGCTCGCTACCGGGCACTGCTGAAAAAGCAGGCGCAGGACGCCGCCAGGGCCGGAGCAACCAATACCGGAGCCGACACGCCGGCGGGAGCCATCGTTGACGATGCGGGCGCCACCGCCGCCCAGTAGGGCCGGACGCCATCAGGTTGGCCCTGTGCATGTCCGGGTGGATGTGCAAGGGCTGCTATGGCATTGAAATTCACATGATCCTGTCCGGAGAAAATCGCTCCGGCTTGAGGGGCATTCGGCAAAGGGACGCACGGCTACATGAACTTGCAGAGCATGACCGGTTTTGCGCGCAGTGTCGCCGAACACGACGGCACTTCGATTGCCTGGGAAGCCAAGTCCGTCAACGGCAAAAGCGTCGAGGTCAGGCTGCGGCTGCCGCAAGGTTTCGACCGGCTGGAGCCGGCCGTCCGGCAGACGGTGCAGAAGCGTTTTGCGCGCGGCAATTTCCAGATGACGCTGACCATTGGCCGCGCCGCCGGCGCGCAAGCGCAACCCGTGGTCAACGAGGCTTTCCTGAAGGATCTGGCGGGGTTGGCCAAGCGGCTGCAGGAGCAGTTCGGAGTAGCCCCTGCGGCGGCCGACGGGCTGCTTGCGCTGCGCGGCGTCCTCGACATTCCCGAAACCATCGAAACCGAAGAGGCGCGCAGTGCGCTCGATACCGCAATACTGTCGGCGCTGGAAGCAGCACTGAACGGGCTGCAGCAGGCGCGCCAGGGCGAAGGTGCGGCACTTCGTTCCCTGCTGTCCGGCCATATCGACGCCATCGAGGCGCTGACGCTGCGGGCCGAGGCCGATCCATCACGCGAACCGGCCACGATCCGCGAAAGGCTCGCCGAGCAGATCCGCCTGTTGATGGACGCGTCTGCCAACCTGGACGCCAGCCGGCTGCATATGGAAGCGGCGTTCCTGGCCACCAAGGCCGACATACGCGAGGAAATCGACCGGCTGAAGACGCACGTGGTGTCGGGGCGGGCACTGCTCGCCGGAGGTGGGGCCATCGGCCGCAAGCTCGATTTCCTGGCACAGGAATTCAACCGCGAATCGAATACGCTGTGTTCCAAGTCGAATGCTGCCGCGGTCACCGCCATCGGGCTGGAACTGAAGGCGGTCGTCGACCAGTTTCGCGAACAGGTCCAGAATCTGGAATGATCCCGATGCCAAGCCACATGACTGCCAAGCCCCATGACCGCTAGGGATGTGGGTTCCCGCATTCGGCGCCGCGGGCTGATGCTGGTCTTGTCGTCGCCGTCAGGCGCCGGCAAATCGACGATTGCGCGCAATCTGCTGGAGAGCGATTCCAGCCTGGAATTGTCGGTCTCGGTCACCACGCGGCCACGCCGCGGCAGCGAGATCGAGGGCGTCCATTACCACTTCCGTACCATGCGCGAGTTCGAGCGGCTGCGCGATTCCGATGCGCTGCTCGAATGGGCGGAGGTGCACGGCAATTGCTACGCGACGCCGCGCGAGCCGGCTGAACAGGCGCTGGCCGAAGGCCGCGACATGCTGTTCGACATCGACTGGCAAGGCGCTCAGCAGCTCAAGGAGAAGATGCGCGCCGACATCGTCTCGATATTCATCCTGCCGCCATCGATGAAGGAATTGAAGGCGCGGCTGAAGCGTCGCGCCGAGGACCAGGAAGCGGTGATCGAGACGCGGCTCAAGAACGCCCGCAACGAGATCGAGCACTGGAAGGAATATGATTTCGTCATCGTCAACGACGATCTCGACCGCGCTTTCGCCGAGGTGCGCGGCATCGTCACCGCCGAACGGCTCAGACGCGATCGCCGGCCTGGCCTGTTCGATTTCGTTTCGGGGCTGCTCGACGAGAAGACGGATTGATCAAGGCGCTGTCCCCTCGACCAGGATCAGATTGCGGCTGAGCGCGGCGTCGCGCAGTTCCAATGCCGCGGCATATTCGGCGGAGCGGTACCAACGCCGCGCCGTGTCCATGTCGGGGAATTCCACGATGATCAGCGGCCGGGGAGACCAGTCGCCTTCCAACCTTTCCACCTCGCCGCCGCGTACCAGATAGCGCCCGCCATGCTGGGCGATGGAGGCAGCCGCGGCGCTGGCGCGATAGGCTCGATAGCCTCTGCGTCACGGATCGTGACGTCGGAAATGACATAGGCGGCCACTGTTTGTCTCCGGGCAGGGTTTGTCCGGCTATCTATGCCATGAGAGCGGAAATTCCACGCGGACGCTTCCCGGCATCACACCGCGTTGGTCAGGCGAACGAATTCCTCGACGCTGAGCGTCTCCGCACGCCTAGTCGGATCGATGCCGGCGCGGGTGAGCAGTGCCTCGCCGCCGAGGCTTTTCACGCTCTGCCGCAGCATTTTCCGGCGCTGGCCGAATGCCGCTTCGGTGACGCGGCTGAGCCGTTTCACCTCTGCCGGCAAGGGGTTGGCACGCGGCACAAGATGCACCACCGAGGACGTCACCTTGGGTGGCGGCGTGAACGCCTGCGGCGGTACGTCGAAGGCAATCCTCGCCTCCGTCCGCCAGCCGGCCAGCACGCCGAGCCGACCATAGGCCTCGCTGCCGGGGCTGGCTGCAATGCGTTCGGCGACCTCGCGCTGGAACATCAGCGTCATCGATGTGTAGAAAGGCGGCCACTCGGTAACGGTCAGCCAGCGGATCAGCAATTCGGTGCCGATATTGTAGGGCAGGTTGGCAACGATTTTCGCCGACCCGCCGCTTCCCGGCACTCCTTTTGCAAGCGCTGCAAAATCAGCTTTCAGCGCATCGCCGGCTACGATATCGAGCCGACCCGGATAGTGGTTCGCGATCTCGGCCAAGGCCGCTAGGCAGCGCTCGTCGCGCTCGATCGCGACGACCCGCCGGGCGCCGTTGAGGAGCAGGGCACGAGTCAGCCCGCCCGGACCGGGACCGACCTCGATAACCGTAACGTCGCTCAGGTCGCCGGCGGTTCGCGCAATCTTGCTTGTCAGGTTAAGGTCGAGCAGAAAATTCTGGCCCAGCGCCTTTTTCGCCTGCAGCCCATGGCGCTCGATCACCTCGCGCAGTGGCGGCAGGCCGTCTATGCTCATCGGGCTGGGCTCATCAGGCGGGCTCATCGGGTTAAGGCCATCGAATTTGGCTGATTGGGCTCAGGGCCTACGGCCTTTTCCCGGTATCGGCAAGAACGCGAGCCAGTTTCAGCGCTGCAATCAGGCTGCCGGCACGGGCGATGCCCTTGCCGGCGATGTCGAAGGCGGTGCCGTGGTCGGGCGAGGTGCGGACGAAGGGCAGGCCGAGCGTGACGTTGACCGCCTCGTCAAACGCCAGCGCCTTGGCCGGGATCAGCGCCTGGTCGTGATACATACAGAGCGCCACGTCGTAGCCGGCGCGGGCGCGAGCATGAAACAGCGTGTCGGCCGGCAATGGCCCGAAGGCGTCGATCCCTTCCTGCCTCAGCCGGTCGACCGCCGGGCGCACGATCCGCTCGTCTTCGGTGCCCATGGTGCCGCCTTCGCCGGCATGCGGGTTGAGGCCGGCAATGGCGAGCCGCGGCTTGGCAATTCCGAAGCGGTTCGCAAGATCGGCGGCGGTGATGCGGCCGGTGGCGACGATAAGGTCCGTCGTCAGCGCTTTCGGCACCTCGGCCAGCGCGATGTGGATGGTGACCGGCACGGTGCGCAGGTCCGGTCCGGCAAGCAGCATCACAGGCGTCACTTCGGTGCCGGTGTGAAGCGATGCCAGATGCGCCAGATATTCGGTGTGGCCGGGAAAGCGAAAGCCGGCGTCGTAGAGCGGCTTCTTGGCAATGGGGCAGGTGACGACCGCGGCAGCGCGGCCGGCCAGGCAGTCGGCAACGGCGCGGTCGATCGCCTCGATGATGCCGGCGGCGTTGGCTGGATCCGGCCGGCCGGGACTGTCGACGAAACGGGCAGCAAGCGCCACCACCGGCAGCGCGCGCGAAAATATCCCCGGCGCTAACGCCGGCGTCGTCTCGGCAATCGCGATATCGGTGCCGAGCCTGTGCGCCCGCGCGGCAATCAGTGCCGGATCGGCAAGGAGATAAAAAGACGGAACGCCAGCGCTATCGCGGGCCTGCCAAGCAGCGATGGCGATGTCCGGCCCCACGCCGGACGGATCGCCGACGCTCAACGCCAGCGGAAGCTCTGCGTCAGGCACGGCGCTTCGACTTCAGCGCTCGATTATGCGGGCTTTCTTCCGCAACTCCTCGACATATTTCTTCGAGAGTTCGTCGGCGTTCTTGTCGTTCGAACCTTCACTCTGGAACACCATCTGCGCGGCTTTGTCGTCTGACACTTCGCGCGACGAGCAGATGCCGATGAATTCGACACCGCGGTCGGTTTCGCGCGTCGTGGTGGCGCCGCCGACCTTTGTAGCCTTTATCTGCTCGGCCCAGTCCGCCGGCAATTGCGGCGCCAGCACCCGGCCGAGATCGCGAACGGTGACATCGATCAGGCCCTTGGCGAATTCGCGCGTGGTGTTGCAGCCGTTGAAGCGGGCGCGCATGGCATCGGCTTCGCGTTTGCGCTTGGCCAGCGTCGCGCTGCGCTCGGCCGCCGGCACCACGAAGATGACCTGCTGCAGCATGTACTCTGTGGCGCTCGGTTTGCTGCCGCCTTTTTCGAGCATGCGCTTGACGAGGTCCTGCTCGCTCATTGCGCCGCCACCGTCTCCGGAACGGGAACGCGCGGTCAGCGCCTGGTTCCAGGCCATCTGCGCCCGGATAAACTCCTTGAAATGCTCCTTGGTGACGCCGGATTGCGCCATCGCGCCGTCAAGCTGCTTGAGCGGCATCTTGTTGCTGGTGGCGAAACGCTGATAAGCGGCATCGACCTGCGCGTCGCTGATGCGGATGCCGAGCCGCCGGGCTTCGGCCAGGCGCAGCGTCTGGTCGATCATTTCCTGGCCGGCATCGCCCTTTCTGTGCTGCAGGCGCAGGAAAGCGGCCCGATGCTGGATGTCGCCGGTGGTTATCGGTATATTGTTGACGACGTATTTGATCTCGGTGGCGAAAACTGGCCGCGTCACCGCAGTGGTCGAGAACGCCACCAGCAGCGCGAACCCTGCCGAAAAGAGGTATTTCCTCATCGAAAGCATCCCAATTCCATCCCGATTCGGCCCAACCTATCCAGTTCAGGCCGTCAAAATTCGTGCCTGCTCTATGCGGCGAAACAATGTCGTCCGCCAGGCGCCCCGTTGCCGACCGCTGCCCGTTATTGAATGGTGTCGATGGAGCGTTGCGACGAGCCGAAATCGCCGAGCGTGCGGAACGACAGGTTGAAGCCGACGTTCTGCGATACTTCCTTGGTGTTCAGGTCACGTCTTTCCGAAAACGTCATCAAATAGGTAAAGCACGAATCACTATAGGCAAAGCCGACCCCGTCCTTGACCAGAACGCTCTGCTCCAGATCATACGTGCCGGTGCCAAAGACGCGCCAATTCTCGGCAAGATGTGTCGAGGCGCCGAGCGTAACCTCATGGCGATCGGTCGAGAAGCCATAGAGCGGCTGCGCCTGGATGAAGGCGTATTTGGCGCTCAGCGATACCGGCAGGCCCGAAAAGGCGGCCTTTACCTCAGCGCGGCGGATCTCGAAGCTTTGCTCGTCGAAACGGCCGCTGACCGAGCCGGAAAACCCGCTGGGGCTGTTGAAGCCGACAAGGCCGACATAGTCGGAGGTTGCAGTTTCAAGACCTGAATAGGCGCCGACATTGACCAGGTCCGGCGTGCCGAACGAGTTCTGGCCGCCGAGCTGGTAGGATTGGCCGAACACCGCATTGGTGCCCCAGCCATTGTCATATGCGCCGGAATAGCGCAGCCCGACATTGGCGCGTGTGCCGCCTTCCATGCGGTCATAGCCCGAGAATTTGTCGCGCTCGAACAGCGTCGTGGCGTCGAAGACGAAGCTCTGGGCGTCCTCGTTGGGGACCGCCAGCCCGCCGACATATTGCTCGTTCGGACGCATGAATACCTGCGCCATCGGTTCGAAGACATGGCTGGAACTGGTCATCGAAAACAGCACCGGCCAGCGCATCTCAAGGCCGGCGGTCGCCATGTAGCGGGCAAGCGATGAACGCATATCGTCCTCGACGCCGAGATTGGTCGCCATCTGGTTGATGGCGTCGAGCGAGGCCGAGGAGGCGTTGACGTAGCCGGCGTCGCCGCGCAGCGCCAGGAGCGGTGTTAGCAGCAGCCCGCCATCGGTGGTGAAGGTGCGCTTCCATTCGGCTTCCGCGGTAAGGCGCCCGGATTGACCGTCGATGCCGCGGACGTTGTTGACGGACGAAGGGATGCCCGAATTTGCAAGAGCCGTATCGAGCCTGTCGCGGTCAATGACCCGCGCGTTGACGTCGAACGACAGCTGCCCGCCGGCCACCGGCATGTCGGGGATATAGGCGTAGTCGAGCGAGGGCAGCACCCAGGGCTGCTTGGCGGCGCGTGCAGTCGGATCGCTGGCGAGCGTGTCTTCCTGAACATCGAAGTGCATGGCGCGCACATCGAAGTAATTGCGATCGTTGAGCCCCATCAGGTACACCTCGGAGCGGTGCACGCTATCGTTGAAGCCATCGATGTCGTAGGTGCGCGCGAAATTCTTGTCGCTCTGCAGCAGGATGTCCCAGCCGAAGTCCCAGCGCGGGTTGATGGCGAACTGGCCCTGGGTGCCCATCATGCCGCGGAACCTGTTCGGGTCGCCTTCGGTACCCGAATTCACGTTGTGGCCATTGTCGTCGATGAAGGCGTCGGGATTCTCCTGCCGGATGCCCGCAATCTTCAGGCTGTACTGACCGTTGTTGAAGCGCTGCCTCCACTCGGCCTCACCGAGGAAACCTTGCTTGGTATAGCCGCTGCCAGTGACAGTGAGATCGTAGGTCGGCGAGAGCGCGAAATAATAGGGGACTTTAACACCGACGCCGAGATCGCTCTTGTAGGCGACGCCGGGGATCAGGAAGCCGCTCTTGCGCTTGACCGTTGGGTCGGCGATCTCGAAAGCCGGCAGATAGGCCAGCGGAAAGCCGAAGAACTCGAAATTCGAGTTCTCGAAGCGAACCGTCTTCTTCTCGCCGTTCCAGATGATCTTCCTGGCCTTGATACGCCAGGTCGGCGCTTTGTCGGGCTTGTCCTCGCACGGCTCGCAGGCGGTGTAGACGCCGTTGTGGAACGTCGTCAGCACGCCGCCCATGCGCTCCGCGCTTTCGGCGGCGAAATACGCCTTGTCTATGGTCTCGACCCGCAGCGCGTTGACGAAGCCGTCGGCGAAATCGTCAGTGATGTCGGCATGCTGCGAATAGATTTTGGTGCCGTCGCTATTGACGAGTTCGACATTGCCGCTGGCGACGAGGCGTTTGGTGTTGCGGTTGTATTCGACCCGCTGGGCGACCAGACGGTTGCCGCCATAGTCGATCTGGACGCCGCCGACGGCCGTCACGGTCTGCTTGTCGTTGTCGTAGACCAGCGTATCGGCTGCCAGCAGCATCTGCGTGCCGCTCGGAACCTTCGTTGCCAGCTCACTGACGTCCTGGGCAAAAGCCGGAGCAACCGGGGCGACGCTGGCAAGCAGGCACGCCAAGGCGCTCGCCGCAGAGAGGCGTGCCAAACCGGCGTGCCTATGGCTGCGCAAAACCGCCTCCCTCACTAGCCGTCTTCCTTGTATAGCAGGAATGTCACCCCGAAGAACATAGCCACGACAACCGGGACCCAAGCCGCTACGGCCGTGGGTACGAATCCCGCTACGCCGAATGCCTTGACCAGCACCGAAACGACATAAAGCAGAAACCCGGCCACGATGCCACCCAGAATCATCGTTGCCGACTGCCCCATCCTCGCAAATCGCATTGATACCGTTGCCGCAATCAGCGTCATCGCGACAAGCAGGAAGGGCAGCGCAATCAGGGAATTGAACTGCATGGCGAAGGCATTTGCCTTGAGGCCGAAGGAGCGGGCCACTTCGATCTTGCCGGGCAGATCGTAGAAGGGAATGGTCTCAGGGCGCGCCAACCGCTCTTGCACGAATTCCGGCTTGAGATTGGTCGGCAGCCGATCGCTGGGTAACGACTGGATGGTTCCGTCACGGAACACCTTGACGTCCTGCAATTCCCAGTAGCCGTCCCGCAAAAAGGCGCGCGCCGCATCCTTGCGCTCGATGATGTCGCCTTGCGGGCTGAAGCTGAAGAAGACCGCGTCGGCCATCTCCAGGCCTTGATTGAGAATGGCGCGCGCGCCGATGATGGTGTCGCCGGCGTTGGTTTTCTGCCTGATCCAGGGCGCAGCATCGGCCGAGACGCTGTTCGACTTGCCCGAACGGAGCTGGGTCTCGATCTCCTCGGACCAGGAATAGGCGTGCGCGGCTACCGGATTGATGACGCCGACCGACAAGGCTCCAAACAGCAGCGCCCCGATGCAGCACGGCAGCAGGAATTGCCATGCGGAAACCCCGGCGGAACGGGCAATGACCAATTCATATTTGCGGTTGAGCGACACCAACGTCGCCATCGCCGAGAACAGGCCGACGAACGGCACCGTCTGCAGCATGATCATCGGCATCCTGAGCCCCGAAATGGCGAATGCAGTTGCGTAGGTGAAGCCCGGCACGCCGGTCGTGCGGCCGGAAAGCTCGGTGAAATCGATCAGGAACACCAGCGCCAAGAGGCCGATGAAGAACCAGATGGTGATCGTCACATAGCGAAAGAAGAAGTACCGACCCAGAGTCCAGCCCATCAGCCGGCTCCCTGTCCGGATGCGCCACGCCCGGCAAAACGGAGCTTGATGGCGCTCCAGCCGTCACTGAAGCGGCCGGCAAGATTGGTTATCCAATCGGCCCAGGCAACCGGCAGTTCCATGGTCCGGTTGGACACGATGAACCAGATGGCGATCGCCGATGCCACGATCGGGACGCCGTAGACCATATAGGCATATTGCGGCACGTTGTCGGCCTTGCCGGCGGCAAAGAACCCGAGCCAGCGCACGAACAGCGCGATCGCGATTGCCGTGATCAGCGGGTGCACACGCGCCTCGCGATGCGAGCGCGCATCTCCGGCAACGGCGAGCGCGATCAGCGCGAAGACGAGCGAATAGGACCACTCGGAAAAACGCTGATTGAGCTCGGCCAGGTACCTGTTCGGCTTTTGCTGGTACATCTTGTCGTTCGGACTGGGATTGAGCAGATACTGGGTCGTCCGGTCCTTCGGCAAAAGCAGGATGTCAGATGATGCCGACATGAAAGCGGACAAGTCGAAGGCGTAGGAGGTGAACCGGATCACCGAGAGGTCGCCGGTCATGGTTTTGCGATGGATGACGCCGTCATTCATCATCAGCACCTTCTCGTCGCCGCGTTCGATGATGCTGCCGGTCTTGGCGTAGTAGATGAGATTGACGCCTTCTTCGCGCGAATCGGCGACGAAGATGCCGCCGAGGCGGTTGTCGGGAAGCCGTTCGCCAACCTGCAGGAACAGGCCGTCGTCGATCTTGCGGAAGGTGCCTTCCTGGATGATCAACGACAACAGATCGGCACGCGACGACGCAATCAACTCGCGGTTCTTCTGGCGTGCGTAAGGATCGACGCCATTGTCGACGGCGAAGGAAAAAACGCTGGCTGCAATTGCCAGAAGCATGATCGGCCTGACAATGGTCCAGCGTGAAGCGCCGGCGGCATTGACGACGGCCAGCTCCGAATCCGAATTCATCACGCTGAGGATCTGGGCGACCGCGACCACCAGGGCGAACGGCACGACGATCGGAACGATTGTCGGGATGATCAGCGCTGCGACTTCGAAGAAGGTGAGGGCCGACTGACCGCTATCGGTGACGAGGTCGATGCGGGCGAGCACCTGAGTCGTCCAGACGATCGCCAGCGTCCAGACGA
This sequence comes from Mesorhizobium sp. M0019, assembly GCF_040323975.1. Lineage (NCBI taxonomy): Bacteria > Pseudomonadati > Pseudomonadota > Alphaproteobacteria > Hyphomicrobiales > Phyllobacteriaceae > Mesorhizobium > Mesorhizobium sp. M0019. Next base: position 33,047 of record NZ_JAMYVK010000057.1, read on the forward strand.
GCGCCAGCGCGAATACCGCGAAAGCACGGCGCATGATGTAACGTTCAACGACCTTCATGAAGGCTTTTCTCGGCGATTTCGAACGGCATCATGCCTTGGAACAAGGTAGTCGTCCGGCGCCGGCTGCACAACTGGCTCAGTTTGGCGGTTCGATCTGGGTTCTGTCCCGGATCGCAAAATCCGCTGGGCCGGAGTGTCGGCGGCAATGGATAAGAAAGAGCGAACATTGTTGGTTAACAACAGGTTGCGGCGGGAAGCGGGGCCGTGCCGCGACGAATCGTGGATGGTTCGATATCGCATATGGGAGCGATTTCGGCCAAAGTCTTGTCAAATGCGGCAAAACGACCAAATGTCGCGCCGGTCGCGACCGCCGCGGCGTGATAAGACGGGTCAGGATCTGTTGAGCCCCAGCATGGAAGCGGAAAAATTGCGCGGTCAAACCGGTCGGGAAGCGGTCTTTGACGGCGCGATCGTGGTCGGCGCCGGCGCGGCCGGCCTTGCCGCCGCCCACGCCTTGATGAAGGCCGGCGTACCGACGCTCGTCCTGGAAAAGGAGAGCCGGCTTGCCGAACCCTGGCATCGGCGGCACCAGCGTCTGCACCTCAATACGCATCGCGATCTCTCGACGCTGCCCGGCGTCGACTATCCCGCAGGCACCCCGGCTTTTCCGCATAAATCGGCCGTCATTCGCCATCTGAACGATTTCAGCCAGGCGCATGGTCTGCCGGTGGCATTCGGCGTTGCCGTTGAAGAGATCACGTTCGACGGCGATCACTGGACCGTGCGGACGAACGCCGGACGTCGTCTGGCGCGTCATGTCGTCGTCGCCACCGGGCGCGACCGGCAGCCGTTTATTCCTGCGTGGAAAGGCATGAAGGATTTTGCAGGCCGGATTATCCATTCGGCCGATTTTGGCGAGGCGAAGGACTACGTCGGCAAAAGGGTGCTGGTCGTCGGAGCCGGCAATTCGGGGTTCGACGCACTCAACCATCTTGCGAATGCAGATGCCCAAAGCATCTGGCTGTCGGCCCGCAACGGCCCGTCGCTGCTGCCGAAACGCATCGGCAAGGTCGCCGTCCACAGGCTTTCACCGTTCATGGCGAGCTTGCCGGTGCGGCTGGCCGATGCGGTGATGGCGACAACCCAGCGCCTGGTTTTCGGCGACCTGACGAAATTTGGGCTTCCGCCGGCTCCCACAGGCGGTGCGAGCCGTCTGAGCGCCGACTACACCGCGATCGCAGCCGATGACGGCGCGGTTCGCGCCATAAAGGCAGGCACGATCGTGGTGGTGCCACCATTGCGGGAATTTACCCAAGACGGCATCGTATTGAATGACGGCAGGTTGATCACGCCCGATATCGTCATTGCGGCGACCGGCTATCGCACCGGTCTGGAGCAGATGTTCGGCAAGCTCGGCGTTCTCGACGGCAAGGGCGTTCCGCTTTTCAACGGCGGCGATGCCGATCCGAAATTGCCTGGTCTGTGGTTTACCGGCATGCGGCCGAGCATTCGCGGTTGTTTCGCCAACGCCCGCATTCAGGCCAGGGCGATAGCGGCGCGGATTGTCAAGCAGCGATGATGAGCCGGACTATGCCGACTGTTCCGCCCGCAATAGACACGCCTTGTTGAGCGTGCTCGAACCGAAAGGTCAATGATCATGACGCCAGTCAGCATTCGCTACATGGTCGATGATGTCGCCGCCTCGATCGACTTCTACTGTGGACATCTGGGCTTCGCTGTTGGACAGGACGCGCGACCGGCTTTTGCTTCCGTCACACGCGGCGCTTTACGGCTCCTTCTAAGCGGACCCGGCAGTTCGGGTGCACGGGCGATGCCGGATGGCCGGCAGCCGGTGCCGGGAGGTTGGAATCGCATCCTGTTGGTGGTGCCGGACCTGAAAGAAGAGGTTGCGCGCCTCAAGAGTGCTGGACTTGTCTTTCGCAACGATATCATAACGGGCGTCGGCGGTTCCCAGACGCTGCTCGAAGACCCATCGGGCAATGTCATCGAGCTGTTTCAACCCGCCGCTCACTGACGAACGTTTCTCGCGATAATCCAACTCACTTCCCCGAAAGCAGGACATGATGAATTCGAGACCCTCGATCGCCTTTGCCAAATTCGCCGCGCCCAAAAAAGGCAGCGTTTTCGTTCTGGTGGCCGACGAGGGCGGCCTCAGCGATGCCGCCAGGGCTTGCGATCCGGCAAAGACCCTCGAGCGGGCTTTTCCGGTCGCCGACTTCACCGGCAAATTCGCCAGCCTGGTCGAAGTGCTGGCACCGGAAGGGACATCGCTCGAGCGGCTGGTGGCGGTCGGTGCCGGCAAGGGCTCCAATCTCGATGATTACGCCTGGCTGAAGCTCGGCGGCACGATTGCCGCGTCCTTTCGCAAGGCAACCGAAGTGGCCGTCGTGCTCGATCTTCCCGGTACGGCCGTCAGCGGCAGGCAAGCCGTTCAGCTTGCAGCGGGCATCCTGCTGCGCAGCTATTCCTTCGACAAGTACAAGACCAAAAAGAACAATGGCGACGACAAGCGCGAGCCAAAAAAGCCGGTCAAGGTGACTATTCACACCGCCGATCCGGCAGCTGCAAAGAAGGCCTTCGCCGATGAAGCGGCGGTGATCGACGGCGTCTTGCTGGCGCGCGATTTGGTCAATGAACCGGCCAATGTTTTGGGACCGGTGGAATTCGCCGCCCGCATCGCCGAACTGGAGGCGCTCGGCGTCACCGTCGAGATCCTGGCCGAGAAGGAGATGAAGAAGCTCGGCATGGGTTCGCTGCTGGGCGTAGCGCAGGGTTCGCCGCGTGGCGCCCGCATCGCGGTCATGCGGTGGGACGGCGGCAAGGCCAAGGAAAGCCCGGTCGCCTTCGTCGGCAAGGGCGTCACCTTCGACACCGGCGGCAATTCGATCAAGCCGGCGTCGGGCATGGAGGACATGAAGGGCGACATGGGCGGCGCTGCTGCCGTCACCGGGCTGATGCACGCGCTGGCCGCGCGCAAGGCGAAGGTCAATGTCGTCGGCATTGTCGGGCTGGTTGAAAATGCCGTCGACGGCCACGCTCAGCGACCGGGCGACATTGTCACCTCGATGTCGGGCCAGACTATCGAAGTGCTCAATACCGACGCCGAGGGCCGCCTGGTGCTGGCCGATGCGCTCTGGTACTGCAACGACCGCTTCCAGCCGAAATTCATGATCAATCTGGCGACGCTGACCGGCGCCATCATGGTCGCGCTCGGCCAGCATTATGCCGGCCTGTTCTCCAACAATGACGAGTTGGCGGACCGGTTGACGGCGGCCGGACAGGCGACGCAGGAGCGGGTGTGGCGCATGCCGCTCGGTGCCGAATACGACAAGCTGATCGATTCCAAGAATGCTGACATGAAGAACATCGGCGGCCGCCATGGCGGCGCCATCATCGCCGCGCAGTTCCTGCAGCGCTTCGTCAAGGACACGCCCTGGGCGCATCTCGACATCGCCGGCACCGCGATGGGCGCGCCTTCCAACGAGATCAACCAGTCATGGGCTTCCGGCTTCGGCGTCAGGCTGCTCGACCGGCTGGTGCGCGATCATTACGAGCAATGAGCGGCTGGGGCGGGACTCCGACAATGTAGACTGAACGCATGGCCGAGATTCTGTTTTATCACCTGACCGAATCGACGCTGGAGGATGCGTTGCCCGTCCTCCTGGAGCGCAGTATCGATCGCGGCTGGCGTGCCGTGGTGCAGACCGGCACCGAGGAACGGCGCGACGCGCTGGACCAGCATCTGTGGACTTTCCGGGACGATTCGTTTCTGGCCCACGCGACGGATCGCGAAGCCCATCCCGCCGAGCAGCCGGTGGTTCTGACCGTCGGCCCCGACAATCCGAACCAGGCGCAGATACGCTTCCTGGTCGATGGGGCGGTGCCGCCGGAGCTTGGCGGCTACCAGCGCGCCGTGTTCCTGTTCGACGGCCACGATGCAGCCCAGCTAGAGGCGGCACGCACGCATTGGAAGACAATGAAGGAGGCCGGCCACACCGTGACCTACTGGCAGCAAACGCCTGATCGGCGCTGGGAACGCAAGGCTTAGAGAATTTGCCGGCAAGGGAATCACTGGCGCCGCAAGAGTGCGATGACAAAAAGATGGACCGCCGGCTATTCAGAAGACCGGAGCAAGCCCGATGCCGCCCGATGAACGAACGCCAGGCATGCCGATAGATGCCACACTTGTTCGCCGGCTGATTGCCGCGCAGTTCCCCAAATGGGCGGACCTGCCGGTAGAGACGGTCGAGCCTGGCGGCTGGGACAACCGCACGTTCCGGCTGGGCGACAGCATGTCGGTGCGGCTGCCGAGCGCTGCCGCCTATGTCGCCCAGGTCGAGAAGGAGCATCGCTGGCTGCCCCGCCTGGCGCCTCACCTGCCTCTGCCGATACCCGTGCCGCTGGCCAAAGGCGCGCCCGGGGAAGGCTATCCATGGCCTTGGTCCGTCTATCGCTGGCTTGGCGGCAGACCGGCGGCTGGTGGACTGATTGCCGATCTTACTGAGTTCGCCCGTTCGCTGGCCGGCTTTCTGGTTGCGCTCTACCGGATCGACGCTGCCGATGGGCCACCGGCAGGGCAGCATAATTTCCACCGCGGTGGCCGGCTTTCGGTCTACGACGCCGAGACTCGAGCCGCGCTCTCGGCGCTCTGCGGCCGCATCGACAAGGCCGCCGCCGAGGCCGTGTGGGCGACGGCCCTTGCCTCGCGATCGCAAGGGCCGCCGGTCTGGGTCCATGGCGACGTCGCCTCGGGCAATCTGCTCGTCGAAGATGGCAAGCTCTACGCGGTCGTCGATTTCGGTAGTTCGGCTATCGGCGATCCTGCCTGTGATCTGGTGATCGCGTGGACGGAATTTTACGGCGAGAGCCGTCAGGCGTTTCGCGACGCCATTGCCCTTGACGAGCACAGCTGGGCGCGCGCACGGGGCTGGGCGTTGTGGAAGGCGCTGATCGTCGCTTCGGGACATGACGGCAACCAGCGCGAGGCGGAAAAATCGTGGCGGGTCATCGATGAGGTGCTGGCGGATCACACAAACAGTCGGAGCGGGAAGGCTAATTCAGTCTGAAGGCGTCCCGCTCTAATAACCAAAGCCCTATTGCCCGCCCATCTCCTTCCTGAACGTATCGAAATCGACCTGCATGCCGTTGAAGATGGTGCTCCAATGGCGGGTCAGCGCTGAAACGGCGACCGCCTCCTGGATCTCCTCGTCGGTGGCGCCGGCGCGCTTGGCGTCCTGCGTGTCCGACCAGATACAGTAGTTGCACGGGATTTGCGCCGCCACCGCGAGCGAGATCAGCGACTTGACCTTCGGCGGCAGCGCCGTCTTGTCGCTGAGCTGGATGGCCTTGACCTCGGCCCATGCACCGGGCAGACCGGCTTTCGGGAACTGCTTTACGAAACCGGGCACCCCGCCCATGGTCGACTGGATGTCCTTGACGGTCGCGTCATACTCATCGGCATAAGAAGGAGCTGCAGCCAGGGTCAGCACACAGGTGGCGGCGAGCAGGCAGGCGCGGCGGATGGAAGAATGCGTTGATGAAAGAGTACGATAGGCAGACATGACATTCTCCTCTGGCGTTTGTTGGCCTTACGGTGTAAGGTAACGTCGAAAATGAACCTTACAGTGTAAGTTGTCAAGCGACACCATGGACACATCGATCAAAAAAAAGCGACTGCGCGGCCGGCTGTCTCGCGAGATGATCGAGGATGCGGCTTTGAGGGTTATCGAGAGCGAGGGCCTCGCCGGGTTTTCGATGCGCAAGCTGGCGGCAGAACTCGGCTGCGAAGCCATGAGCATCTATCACCACTTTCCTTCGGTGGCGCATCTCTTCGAAGCCTTGGTGGATCGGCTGATCGGCTCCCTCGAAATGCCCGACGCGGACCTCCCTTGGCGACAAAGGTTACGCATTGCCGTGCAGGATTTCCGCCGCGTCGCGCGTGAGCACCCGGCCTTTGCCACGTTCCTTGTAACCTACCGGATGAATTCGCCGACCTGTCTCACTTGGCTGAACGGCATCCTCGGCCTGTTCGAGGCCGGCGGCTTCGGACCGCAACTGGGTGCGCGGCTGTTCCGCACCACCGGCTATTATCTGATGGGTGCCATCCTCGACGAGACTGCCGGCTATGCAAAGGGGCCTTCCGCCGTGACCATCGTCAGCGATGAGCAACTGGCGCAGGATTTTCCAAAAGTAGCTGCGGCCGGGCGTTATTTCGGCACCGCCGAATTCGACCGGACGTTTGATCTCGGCCTTGAGATGCTCCTGGACGAAATGGAGCGCGCCCGCGACGGCACCAGCGCGCCGAATACCGGGTCTTGACCTCATGCGCTCTCTGTTCGCCCTGATCCTGCTCATCGGTACCGGCATCGGCGTCGTCTATCCTTGGGCGATGACCAATTTCTCCGGCCGTGAGATCGGCACCTGGCGGGTTTACGACCAGGGCCGGTTCAAGCCGGTGACCGTGCCCCTGAGCGCACGCGACGGGCCGCTACGCGTGCTGGTCGACCTTACGGCGAGAGCCGAGCGCATCGTCTCGCAGCAGCGCACTGTGTTGACCCTCACTGCCGCCACCGGCGGCAGGACGGTGCTCGCCTCGACGCTGCAGTTCAATCACTCCGACAATCCGCGCCAGGTCAGCCCGCAACTGCCGGACAGGATCTTTCGCGACGAGGCCGGCCTGATCCCGACCGTTACCCCTGGTTCCTACATCTTCACCGTCGGTCCGGGCGACGCCGAAGGCATTCCGATGCGGGCCGTCGATCTCGTCCTGCGCTCGGGTGCCGGCGAGGTCGACCGCCGGGCGCGCCCGGTCGGTTTTTCCCTGATGGCGGCCGGCCTGGTCGGGCTGGTGCTGGCATTCCGTTTCGGCGGCCGCCGGCCGGAAAATCCAAACTCGCAGCCGCCACCACCGCGCTGGGGCAGGGGCTCCAATTGAACTATCGCCACGCCTACCACGCCGGGAACTTCGCCGACGTCGTCAAGCATGTCGTGCTCAGCCGGCTGATCGAATATCTGAAGCAGAAGGACAAGGCGTTTCGGGTCATCGACACCCATGCCGGGATCGGCCGCTACGATCTGTCCTCGACCGAAGCGCAAAAGACCGGCGAATGGCAAGGCGGCATCGGCCGGCTGGTCGATGCGGCCCTCGATGCGCCGGCGGCGGCACTGCTGGCGCCGTATCTTGAAGCCGTCCGCTCGCTCAATCCAGACGGCGGCGTGAAAAAATACCCAGGTTCGCCGCTGATCGCCCGGCACCTGATGCGCAAGCAGGACCGGCTGTCGGCGGTCGAACTGCATCCTAAGGATGCCGCCAGGCTGAAGGCGCTGTTCGACGGCGACTTCCAGACCCGGGTGATCGAACTCGACGGCTGGCTGGCGCTCGGCGCGCATCTGCCGCCAAAGGAAAAGCGCGGCCTCGTGCTCATCGATCCGCCTTTTGAGGAAGAGGGCGAGTTCGACCGCCTCGTCGACGGGCTGCAAAGAGCCCATCGGCGCTGGCCCGGCGGCATTTACGCGCTGTGGTATCCGCTCAAGGACCGCAGGGCGGTCGCCGCCTTCCGCAAGGCGCTGAAGCAGACGGGCATTTCGAAGCTGCTCGACATCGGTTTTGAGATCAGGCCGGACGCCGTCGAGCCGAGCCTCGACGGCTGCGGCATGGTGGTGGTCAATCCGCCCTTCACGCTGGAAGGCGAGTTACGGACGCTGCTGCCGGCGCTGCACCGGCTGCTTGCACTTGAGCAGCCGTCGCATTGGACGCTGGACTGGCTGGCGGGAGAGTAGTTTGAGGCGCGGCCCTGCCGTTCCGTCAGCGCAACCATCGTCACCACAACCACGGTCGCTACAACCGCTTGACCGCGCGTCAGCGAATCCGCACAGTGCGCGCAGTCGACCTTGAGAGGCTGCCATGACTCGCTTCGCCCAATCCGCCCTTGCCGCACTGCTCGCCCTTTGCACGCCGCTGGCCGCGCCTCTTGGCGTCACCCAGGCAGTCCAGGCGGCCGACCTTGCAATCTATACCGACGAGGATAGCGGCGTCTGCGGCGAGGCCTGGGTGCTGAACAAGATCACCGACCGCTTCTCCTATCAGGTGCATCACGTGCCGCATCTGCCGGATGTGCAGATCGTCGACTTCCAGCGCATCCATCAGCATCGCTATCTGCCGGCCGACGACACCTGGCCGATCGGCCGCCGTTATTGCGGCGCCACCGTCAGCCTCTCCGACGGCGGCGCCCGCACCATCTGGTACCTGATCGAGGAAGGCCAGGGTTTTGCCTCGATCGGCGACAATGTCGAATTCTGCGTCTCGGGCTTCGACCGCTGGATGGTCTACAACGGCCGCTGCCGCGTCCTGCGCTGACCAGCGCCTTCCGATCCCGACGGATTGTTGCGTCACTTAGCCGCCTTGATGCACGGCGATGAGGTTTTGGCGGCCTGAAGCGGCGATGTGGCCGCTGTTGGGCGCTTTTCCGCGAACCTCGT
>NZ_JAMYVK010000058.1:0-41131 GCF_040323975.1 Mesorhizobium sp. M0019
CATTCATGATCCTCTGTCGAGAAAAATCAAGAAGAATGTTTGATAACTTCTGAGTGGGAATCAGGGGGACAAGCCACGAAGCGAGCCTCTATACTCTTTGACCTGACGCTCAGCCAGCCGGCTAGGGACCTTCTTCCGTCGGGCCCTGTTTGGCCCGATCAATAGCCGCAAGTAATGACTGTAGGGTTGGCGGCAGTTCTGGTTCGACCTCCAGATTTAAGAATGTTTGTACGTGATGACGATAGCCTTCGGAACGGATCAGTTTCCGAAACGCTTCGGAGACAGACTGATGGTCTGCTTTGTTGCTCGTTGTCATGTTCGGGAAGTCCGTCCCAATGAGCCGCAACTCGCCCGCAACGAATGGGTTCCATCAGGAGGTCGGAATATTTGGCTGAATTTTCTGAGCGGGAGATCGGATAACTGGCTCGCGCGAAGACCCCCCGTGCCCCCTTCGTTTGCCGCAGCATTAATCCTCGCTCTTTGAACTGAAGATTCATGTCGATCTAGCGTCGGTGTTGCACATCGTGAATCTTGGAATGCTTCTGTCCAATGTTTGCTCACAGCGGGTTGACACTACGGCGATACAACGGCCGCGCTTGTCCGCGTACGGAAGATGCAAGCGCAGTTTGAACCGCCCAAGGGCGCGGCGCTGTCCAGCCGGATAAAGGGCGGACGAACGGATAAGCGGGAGTCCGACGGCTAGGGCACGAGTCCAGCCTAGTGCGTCGCTCGCGTCTTCGGACTACTGGTGAAGCAAGTCCGATGTGGGCCTATCGCGACCCCGCTTCACCTGCCGTCCAGCCGTTCGCGCATTCGCGATCGTCGCTCTCGGCAACAGGCGGCGCGCCCGGCCAGGACGTGTCGCATGTGCGCGCTGTCGAAGGAGGCGCGCAGCAACATTTCGCGTGAAGCCAACGCGGGCATCCGATCGATCGTAACCTTTCTCTGCAATGAGCGCCTTATTGCCGGCGATGGGCCTTCGGCTCTTACGCATTATGGAAATCACATGGTGGTCCCGGCACCCGATGCCGGCAACAGGTCTGCTTCGGAGCGTCGTGACAGAACTGGGCGACATGGTTGCGGTGGAGTAGGCGCCGTCGCCCTGGATGAACAACAACCTGTCGCATGCGGTGCATGCGTTGTCGAAGCTTTCGGTCGGTCACGGCCGCGGCCGCATCGACAACAACCGCAACGGCATCAAGTCGTTGCTGAAAGCGCGCAAGGTATCTGTCACGACATAGCGTGCCGGCGAAGGTCCGCCCTCGCGACAGGGATTCGTTCTAGGCCGATCAGTCGGCAACGCGTCCGGCCAGATGAGCGAGAGCTTACCCTCGGTGTTGGTCTCGACCCGGCTCGCATAGAGGTGCCGTGAAGGGACATCTCCAAACGCTCATCGACGGTCGTCGATCACTGCCGACTACGAATCGAGATCGTATGGCTCGTGGCCTAGCTCGTTGTGATGAAGCGCGGACGCGCCGCCAGTCGAGATCTTCGAGTAGCGCCGAGAGCTACGCGGCCGTCAGCCGCATCATGCCGTCATGCACTTTCGGCCAGCGGAACTCCCCATCCTCCAAACGCTTGGCATAGAGGCAGACGCCGGTGCCATCCCAGAAGATCAGCTTGATCCGGTCGGTGCGCTTGGCCCGGAAGACGTAGACCGCGCCGCTGAACGGATCGGCGCCCAACGTCTCGCGCACCAGCGCCGCCAATCCCTCCGCGCCCTTGCGGAAGTCGACCGGCTTCGTCGCCACCATGACCTTGACCGCACCCGTCGGCCCGATCACGACGTCGCCTTCAGCGCGCGGATCACCGCCGCCACCGTCCTGGTATCGGCGCCACGGCCGACCCGCATGGCGATGCCGTCGATCTCAAGCTCGATCACTCCGGCGTCTCGAGTGGCTTGCCGTTTCCGCTGCTTCGGTGGATGCCTGGCTACAGGCTCCGCCGCCGTCACAACCGCCGGCACGAAGGCAGGAGAATCTTGCTGCACCGAAGCGGCCTGTTTGCGCGCTTCGCGGCGCCAGGCGAAGACCTGCTGCGGCCTGAGGCCATACCGGCGGGCGACCTCGGAAACGACTGCGTTCGGCTCCAGCGTCTCCGCGATGATCCGCGCCTTGTCATCCACCGACCAATGACGCCGACCGCCAGCGCCGTTGATCACCTCGAAACGTCGAGGCTGCCGCCCCGGGTCAAGCGTAAGGTCAAGTCCAGACACAAGCCGATCTCCGATCCCATTACTGAACCGGCAACCTCACAGATCGCGACCACTCCCGAAAGGTGGTCCCAAAACAGCGCTTACGAAAAGACCGCCTTAGCCAATCCTCAACATGCCAGCGACCGACGCGGTCGCGCCATTTCCGGGCGAAGGCTTATCCCCTATGTTCCAACACAGGCGAAGGTCAAATGATCGGTTTGAACGAAAGTTGCCGTCGTCTGCGCGATGACAGAAATTAAAGCACGGTATTGTGCTGGAGAACCGAAAGCACTCCCACTACCGCCTGCAGCAGTGCGATCACCACCGAGAAGGTTATTCAGCTTCGAAGAGGCATGGCGGCTCGTCCCATAAGCGGCACGCGGCAACACTACTTCGAGCGTGTAGGCTTCGCCAGTGGCCATCCGATTATCGACGTAGATTGCAGGATGAGGGCCGAGGAGGTGCTGCAAGGTCACTACTGCCCAGATGCGGCAGAGACCACGTGCTACACTGACAGCCAACGTCGGCTGGGAGTGTGAACTTTGCCGTTCGTCTCGTCCATCGAAACGAGCAAGGAGCGCCAGGAGCGCTCATAAAGCGATCGGGGCGAGCGGCGGAGCCGACCCGAAATGGACATTTGGCTTCCCCCAAACCACTGCGTTACTAAGCCGACTTTCCGAATATTCTACGGACAATCTCGTCTTCATTCGCATCGAAGCAGCGGCCGTGACTGAGAATCACCCGCCGCGGTTGCCACGACCGGAGTTTGCTTATTACTGCCTGTGTCTTCCGTCGATGCAGGAGAATTGGCAGCCGCATGCCAAAGAAAGTCCGCCCGTGCGGGTAAGCCATCCGAGTCAGGTTGGTCACCGTGCGCCAAGGCTCATCGATCATGTCCAATTCGAGATTGATGATCGTGTCTGTAAGGATCAGCGTCTTTGAAGCGTGGTGGAAGAATATGAACTCTTTGAAGTAGCCACCGGGAAACAGCATCTGGTCCATGTCCCGCCGCCACTCCTCCGGCGGATCGGCTTTCAACTCTCGTGCAAACGTCACATCCGCGTGCCGTGCGCGTGCTCTTTGGCGGACTCCGGGCGATGCCCATGTTGTTGCCTCAGGGAAAGCCTTCCACCACTCACCGATATGAGCGTAGTGAAACTGGTTGGGTGACACGAGGTGGCGAATTCTGCCCAAGTTCCGTAACTCTTCGGCCAACCTCGAAGCAAACTTGATGGGCGAATGAAGGAACAGATCGCCGTTCGATAGGCGCACCACCGTCATCCGAGTGGTGAATGGCAGCGGAAGTTTTATTCCTGCTACCGTCAGATACTCAAACGGACCGTCAACGACGCCGATATCGGGTCCCTGAGGTTTGTAGACGTTCACCGGCTCGTAAAGGGACGCACTCACAGCCCATTCCACTTCACCAGCTCGGCGCAAGGCGATGCACGCTATCTGGGCCAAGTTTCGTCATGCCGAACCGCAGCACCTGCTGCTTCTGGTGGAGCAACAAAACTTGCGCTCGAGGGCAAGTCTCAAGACGTGCGTGCCAAGGCAATCGAGATCACATCGTCCGTGTCAATATCAGGCAAATCGAAGATCATTGGCAATTGCCGCGTCATGGCCATCTTCACGATCAACTCTTCCATCGATTCAACCGGAAGGCTGGCGTTTGAACGCTGCCGCATTAACAATGCAAGCTTGTGGACCGGCACGGGCGTCGACTTCGCGCGGTCATCTAAAAGCCTGCCGATTTCGATCAGAACGTCTGCGTCGATGGTGTTGGGCAATTCGCGCATGGTCTATTCCTCCCTGCCCCTGACCATGCGCGTCGCGGGCAGCCGAGTCTCGGGAAACCTCCGTACGTTTTTAACGATGTTGAAGAGCGTAAATGCAACTCTCTGGCTGCAGAGTGGCGTGAGCCGGTAGGCTCGGCTGATGTTCACCACCGGTCGGCCCGCCTTGCCGTGTGAATTTGTACCCCCTTTAGACTCGTGAGACCATTCTGCGAGAATGTCTGGAAACGAGCTTATATTTGCCGGTGCTCGATCGGTGACGAAAGCGAGACGGACGCGACCGAATAGGGATTTAGGTGATAGCCGCGAAACCATCGGCGCACTCCCTTGCGCCAAGATGGCAGCAATCGAGACTTCCGCGACAGCAAGGTCCGCTTGCACCAAAAACGATCTTCCGAAGCAAATATCAACCGCTGGAGGGAGTAGTATTGAAACCACTGTGAACCCGTGCCCGCGGCGGTTTTCAAGTCCGGTGTCTTGGCAACAGCGCGTCGCGACTGAACGGATTCATGCGACGCGCCTTCCCGCAGCCTTTTGCCGATGAGACTTGACAGCCACAAGTAGTTCGCGCTCGCTGGTGTGAGCATTTCGAAAAATGGCCACGACCATTACTGTCAAGATTTCGGCCGCCGGGTCCAAAGGGTCGAGATGCTCATCCGCGCAGACCTGATCGAACACGCGTTCGCAAATAGCCAGATCATGAGGGCTGAGGCAGGTGCGATTGAAATGCCGAGGCAGCATCTGTGCGAACCTTTCAGGGCCCGCTACCGTGCTTGCGGCGGGCTTTTTGCTGATGAACCGCTGAAGCGATGGCGTGTCAAAATGACGTTGTCATCTGCAGTGACTAGGAATCAATTTACTTGGTTCCTGATTGCTCCTTTATCAATCCTAGCATAAGCGCACACTCACGGGCTTTATATTGTCCGGTAATCATAAGTCTATAGTAATCCTGCCGCTTGTTTTCCGGGACGTGAAATCCGCGCCGAAATTCGGCCGCCTCTTTTGGAGTTCGAGTGCAACCGAGTTTACTGGCCGCGACCTTCAAACTCCCGAGTGAGCATCCGATTTTTGCCGAAATGTCTTTCAACGGTTCGTTGTTACCGTACCCATCAAGAATTATCTTGCGACGATCTTCGCTGTTGAGCTTTGTGTTCATTTCAGCGGTCCCCTCAACTACGCTTTCACGATGCCCGATTTTATACGCACCAGGTTGAAGAGTGTCGTTAGCTTCGCATCCAGAAACTTATCTCGGCATGCATTTCTGACTGTAATCCAGCGTGATCGCCGTTTCAGTCGCCTCGAGTCGGCCAGTCTTGCCAGATGCCTGAGGTACACCACATGATTGAGAGGGGCATGGGCATACCCGAATCGGATATGACACCACGCGATGGATGCTAAAAGGCAAGAGGAGGCGCTTGCGAGGCAGGCGCTGGAGCGTGATCGACGTCGTTGGCCGCGCGAAGCTCAACCTTACAATGAGGGTGCCCCGTCACTCGCGCCGGCGCTCGAACCTTTGCCCTTTTCAACGCTCGAACTGGCGCCAGAGGATCAATTCGCCGCTTGGCAGGCGCATATGGCACCGCTCGTCGAGGTCAGGTTGCCGGATGACAAATCGCTCGACGATGGCTTTCCCGCCGACCACACGGCTTGGAACCTCGACGGCATGCTGATCGTTCAACAGTGCGCACCGGCACATAGTTATATGCGTTCTGCCGCGAAGCTTCGGTCCAGCTCGATCGATCACTGGTATATCGCCTTGCCACGTACTGGCCGGTCGTGGACGGAGGTCGATCGCCGTGTAGCGGAGAACCAGCCGGGTAAATTGGAGATCAGATCGCTTGGCTACCCGTTTCGCGGGAGGACAACGGACTCCGAAAGTCTCTTTGTCTATTTGCCGCGCGATTTGTTCGCCGATGCGGCGGCAACCCTGGACGCCAAGAACAATTCAATTCTGTCGGGCAACTTTGCCAACCTCTTGCTCGATTACGTCAACAGCATCGAAGCAAGACTGCGCAGCCTCACGGCTGACGATCTGCCCCGCATCGTGCACGCAACACGCAGCATGATCATTGCCTGCCTCGGGCCTCCGGCGGAACAGGTTGCGGCCGCCGAACTATTGACGAGTGTCGCGCTAATGGAGCGAGCGCGTCGATACGTCCACCACAATCTGGATGCGGCTCATTTGACACCGGATTCAATGTGCCGGGCGCTCGGCGTCTCGCGCTCTCGTCTCTATCAGTTGTTCGAACCAAGCGGCGGTGTTCTCCATTACATACAAAGTCGCCGCCTTCTAGCAGCCCATATTGCGCTAAGCGATCCGGCGGACAGCCGGCGCATTGTTGAAATTGCTGAAGCCTTCGGGTTTAGTTCAGCGGCTAATTTCAGCCGGGCATTCAGCAAGGAATTCGGTTACAGCCCCCGCGAAGGCCGCAGCACTGTGGTGTTGCCGCGCCCCGCCAACTCTGTTTCGCTTGCCGGACAGGAGAAGGCCTCTTCCTTTGAAGATTGGCTCAAAGCGCTCGGAAGCTGAGTACAGGATCGGCCGAGCGGGCTCAAAACAGCGGGGAAGGCCACGCCGCACAATATCTTCGTGTCGCGACCACCGCGCCATCAATCACATAGCTGATTCCCGCCAATTCACGATTTATTAACGAACTGTGACTGTTCGTCGTTACCGATAATTTGCCGCCAATCACGGCGGAGCGTACATTGCAATTACGCTGCATGCCGCGCTTGTTAAGACTTCGAGTTGAAAGTTTGCTAAGGTTGACAGTTATGCTATTTCTAGACTGGGGGGCGCGAATTTGCACCGCCTATGGAGGTGGCTCTTGCGCCCAAAGGCATCAGGCGTCGGCACGGAGAGTGAGGGGCCCTCCTCGAGCGATGCTCTACGTGGCGGCGATGGGGTTCTCGCTGACCTTTTGGCGAACACGACCGAACTTTTGTCGATCTATGACCGCGACTTCCGCCTGACGCACTATGCAACCAGGCTCAAGGGCGTGTACGGAGGCGCGGTGGCGCTGGGCGCCGCCATCTGGGAGATCTACCCGAGCTTTCTCAATGCGAGGTATCGCGACGATTTCCTTCATGTGTTCCAGGGCGGCTCTCCGGCGCGGATCGACTTGCCGCCATCATCAGGCGAAGCGCCCCGGTCCGTTTTCGTCTTCGCCACTGCAAATGGTGTGGGAATCATCGAATCAAGGGCGCACGGCGGGCGGAGCGCTGCGGAGGAGCAAGAGCATGTAATTCTGCTCCATCAGGCGACGCACGACGTGCTGACCGGACTGCAGAATCGGCGGCAATTCGGCGAGCGGCTCCAGCAAGCACTGGCGGCCCTCGGCGGACCAAAGCCTAAAGCCGCCCTGTTGCAAATCGACCTTGACGATTTCAAAGCGGTCAACGACACGCTCGGCCATGGAGCAGGCGACACTCTTCTTCAACTCGCGGCGGGTCGTATCCGCGACGCGCTGCAGGACGGCGAATCCGCATACCGGTATGCGGGCGATGAGTTCGCTGTCATCCAATTGGGAAAGGAGCAGCCAGCAGAGGCTGAACGCCTCGCCGGATCTCTAGTCGACGCGTTCAAGGACCCATTCGTCATCAACGGCATTCCCGTGTTCGTCGGCTCGAGTATCGGAATTGCTTTCGGGCCGGAGCACGGGACCGATGGCGAACAGTTGATGAAAGCCGCTGACATTGCTCTTTACGCGGCCAAGACAGATGGACGCGGCTGCGCTCGAACATTCAACTGTTCGATGCTGCTCTTGCTCGAGCAACGCGAGAATCTCAGGCGCAGCCTTCGAACCGCGCTGGAGCGCGGCGAGCTTTATTTGGAGTATCAGCCGCTCATTCGGCCTCCCTCGTCAGTGACCGGTTTCGAAGCGCTGCTGCGGTGGCGGCACCCTGAGGTCGGAATCATTCCACCCAACGTGTTCATACCGATCGCCGAAGCCGACGGTCTGATGGACGAGATTGGACGATGGGTGCTCGAGGAAGCCTGTCGCCAGGCGTTGACGTGGCCTTCCTCGCTGACAGTCGCAGTGAACCTGTCGCCGGCTCAGTTCCTTAGCGGTTCGCTGACGGACACCGTCGCTCAGGTCATCGACGCAGTTGGGATTGAAGCCGACAGACTTGAACTTGAGATAACCGAGAGGGTTCTACTTGAGAAGACGATCGACAATATAGACACATTGAATACGTTGAACGTCTTGGGAATACGAATATCGCTAGACGATTTTGGGACATACTATTCATCGTTGAGCTACCTTAAAAATTTTCCCTTCGATACGTTGAAGATAGATCAGTACTTTATTGCGGACTTGGAGACCGATCTCAAAAGCCAAACGATCGTGCGATCGATCATGAATCTGGCGCACGGCCTCGGGATAAATGTCACTGCCGAGGGGGTCGAGACCCCGGCACAGGCACGGTGGCTGATCAAGGAGAATTGCGATTGCCTGCAAGGCAACTTCCTGGGTAAGCCGCTTGGAGCCGAGGCGATCAGCGGTTTCATCAGGCGGTCCCCGCTGAGGGTGGTACGCGCGATGGAGGAATCAAAACAAGCGCTCTAGCGCCTTGCGCCCTTCGTTAACGGTGAGGCGGAGATTTCTAGAACGATCGAGGCAGATATCGCGCAATTCTTCGAGTCGGTTCGAGACTGACTCATTACGGGGCGCGGAGAAATTTTTCATGGCGGAGGCCATCACCCCGCGAGAGCTCAATACTGATGGAACAAGTGAGGATGCCGATGGGACCTGTTCATCATGACCTGGCTGGCGAGCCGACTTTTGAGCCGATGATCCAGATCGACATGGAAATCAAAGCTTTTGTCTCCGCTTGGAAGCATTGCGATTATGTCTCGACATACGTGGCCCGGATGATCAGTCAAAACAGGTCAGACTCGGTCCACCATTCAAATCTCTTTTCCTCTGCCTTCAACGAATTGCTGGAAGTCGCCTTTCGTACTCGCCATGCCGACGGCGAACTGGCATGCAGGGTGTCTCGCCATGGCGCGACGGATAGGATCGAGTTAACATTTCCTTGCGTGCCAGAGGAGCGCCAATTCTACGAAGAAGCCGTGTCGCAGTTCGTAGGAATGGAGGCCAGAGAGCGGTATCTCAATTCGGTGTCGGGGGATCTCGCGCCCAGCCGCGAGGTCGTACTCCTGGAACTGGCTGTTGACTACAACGCGACACTCTGGATCGAGGACGCCGACGGCGATGCAATCAAGCTTGTAGTGGACCTTCCGCTTGAGGGCTTGCAACATTGAGCCCTTACGACCTTCTCCCGCGCTTCAAGGCGCAATACGACGCCAACAACCAGGAGTTCTCCATTTCGGGAGTGGTCCGGCCTCAGGCGATCGATGAGCTTGGGCCGAGCATAGCATTGCTCCGCGATGCGATCGGCCATGTGCGCGGCGTTCTCTACGTCAATGTCAGGCGCCTGACGCAGATGAACAACGCTGCGTTTCACAGCTTTTCGAGGATCATCATCGACGCTTGTCGCGCTCGACCCGATCTCAAATTCGTGGTCATCACGTCAAGCGTCGTCGGATGGACCTCGCGAAAATTCGGTCGCCTGAGCGGAATCGAACCGAACATCACGGTCGAGGAGTATGACACTGAATTCTATCCGGGGCAGGGTTTTCTTGAGGAAGGCGGGTTCGTACCAATCCTGCGCACTCAGACAAAGATGACTTGGCGCCACGAGCGCACAATCTTGCCGCGACACGGCATGAGGCCCGGGATCGTCATGGCCGACATCTGTTGCGGGATCGGTGATTTTGCCGTGCTCGCGCAGAAGGAGTTCCAGCCATCGCGGATCGTCGCCCTCGACCACTCCATATCAAGCCTGAACTATGCTCGACAAGTGATGCGGGAATTCGACATCCGGGGCATCGAATATACCTATGGCGATGCCTCGGAGATGCTGCTCGACGAAGCGCAGTTCGACTTGGTCACCTGCCGACATTCCCTTCAAATCTTCAATCGACCTGAACTCATTCTCAAGGAGCTCTACCGCATCTGCAAGCCAGGCGGGCGGGTCTATATCACCAACGAGAAGAATTCGCATTGCCTCGGCGAGCCGCGCGCCGAAAGCATTCGTTGGACCTACAACGAGGTGGCGAAGCTGTTCGGGCATTTCGAGATGGATGTCGAGCTTGGGCCCAAGAGCCGGCGATACCTGATCGAAGCCGGATTCGAAGACATCCGTGTGGAGACCTTCATGGTCACTAACCTGGACGGGGATCCGCAGGACTTCGCCGATGTCATTGCGGCCTGGGCGGACGTCTATGCGGGCGAGATGGCGACCAGACGCGGCGATGGACCGGAGTTCGTCGCACGCTTCCGGCAGGGCTTCGAGGATCATGTTTTCGCTGCGCTCCACCCCAAGGGTTATGCGGGTTGGCCGATCTGGGTCGCATCGGGGCGACGGCCGCAATGAAAGCCGACGATGAGCCTACACCGCGATTCGGCCTGCGCTCCTTTCGAGCGAAATTCGTGTTGGTCGTTGGCGGCGCGGTATTGTTCGACCTCCTTTTGAGCGGTGGCCTGGCGCTTTGGAATGTTCAAAAGCTGTCGCGCGACGCAACCTCCGAAGTCGGTGAGGGCCTGACGATCGCAAACCAGGAATACATTCGTTCCTATGCCGAATCGACAGCGTTAAGCGTCGACCTGCTGCTCGATCGAGTCCATGGGGACGTCAAGGCGTTGGCCGGCGTGCTGCAGGCCCAGATCGACGATCCAAGCAGGCAACAACAGGTCGGAGCCACGCTTTCGCAGGAGGCGCCGGGCTCCGTTAAGGTCGTCTACGACTCGCGGGGCGATTGGGCGCAGAACCTGCCGGGAGCGCCTTCCGTGGTCAGCGTCTGGGGCTACCTGCTGGGCGCCGACCACAGTCCGCTGCCAAGCGTTCAGCAGGAAATAGAAGACAGCACCGTGCTGGACCTCGTTGCGCCGACGCTCATGGCCAGCGGGTCGTCCAAGCTGCAAATGTATTATATTGGTCCAAAGGAACGGCCGATTTTCAGGACGGTACCGTATACGGACCAGGCACAGACCTTCGACCGGCTCTACCCAGGCCACAACAAGGCAGAGTTCTGGGAGTTTTTCTTTCCGGGAATCTATGGGTCATGGCAGCAATGGGCCAGGGATCCAGCCTCACGTCCGGTCTCTGACGATATCACCCAGACAGCGCCTTACACCGATGCGATCACGGGAAAGCTAATCGTCAGCTTTTTCCACCCGCTGTGGACGCGCGATCGCACCGGTATCGCTGGTACGGCGGGAGCAGATATCACTCTCGATCAACTCGCGGAAGTCGTCGAACGTGTGAAGATCGCTGAGACCGGGTTCGGCTTTCTCACAATGTCGACTGGCAACGTCGTGGCGATCAATCCGTCAGGCCAGGCAATCATCGGCGTGACTTCATCGAGCGATGCGGGCACCCAGGGCGTCACCGGCCTGGAGAGGTCCCTGCGGGGAAGTACGCAGCCGGCTATCGCGTCGCTGCCTCTCGACCAGAACAATGACGGCGTCATTCAGCATGTCATGCTCGCCGACAAGGGCGAACGCGTACCCTACATTGTTGTCCTCAAAAGATTAAAGCCGACCAATCTGTGGAGTTCGGGACCGATCAAGTCCGAAATGATGTCGGTCGGGATCGTCGTTCCCGAACGAGAGATCTATGCATCCCTGTTCGCCGCGCAGAAGAGTATTTCCCGTGCAACCAACCGTATCCTGCTCTTTCAGATCGCCGCGATCGTCGTTTCGCTTCTGATTGTTTTTGCCGCCGTGCTCGGAATTTCGAAGCGGATCACCGCGGGCCTCAGGGCGCTTGCCAGCGCCGCCCAGCGGCTCCAGTCCAAAGACTATTCAGTCCGAGTGAGCATCCCAACGCGCGACGAAGTTGGAGCGGCAGGGGTCGCTTTCAACCGCATGGCTGAGCAGATCAGCTTTCACACGGAAAACCTCGAGCAACTCGTCGACGAACGAACCAGGGAACTTGGGGACGCAAATCAGGAGATTTCAGCACTCAACGAAAAGCTGCAGGACGAGAACGTCCGCCTTGGCGCCGAACTCGCGGTCGCCAGGCAGATCCAGATGATGGTCCTGCCGAAACAATTCGAACTCGAAGCGATTCCGGGGCTGGAGATCGCGGCCTACATGCGGCCGGCCGACGAGGTCGGCGGCGACTATTACGACGTCCTGCAGAACGGGTCCCGGGTCAAGATCGGCATCGGCGACGTCACCGGTCATGGTCTCGAGAGCGGCGTGCTGATGCTGATGGTCCAATCTGTTGCACGTGCGCTGCAGGAGACCAACGATGGGGACCCGCACCAGTTTCTGGATCGATTGAACAGGGCAATCTACAAGAACATCGAGCGGACGAACACCGGCAAGCATCTCTCGTTGGCCTTTCTTGACTTCGAGGATGAGCGGGTAACGCTATCCGGCCAGCATGAGGACGTTCTCGTCGTGCGTGCGGATGGGGAAGTTGAACGTATCGATACAATTGATCTGGGTCTGCCGGTTGGCTTGGAGAATGACATCTCGAAGTTCATTGCTACGCGCGACATCCTGTTCGGGAGTGGCGACGTGATCGTGCTGCACACAGACGGTGTGACCGAGGCCGAAGACCAAGACAGAGAATTGTTCGGGTTCGAGCGCCTCTGCCAGAGCGCACAAAAACGTCACGGCAGCAGCGCCGAGGATATCAAAACCGGGATCATCGAGGATCTCATGGCCCATATCGGGATCCAGAAGATCCACGACGACATCACCCTCGTGATCATAAGGCACACATAGCCATGACAACGCTGTTCGGGACCCCTGACGTTGCAATCGGGATGAAGGAGAGCGTCAGTCGCGTGCGGCTGTTCGACGGACCTCTCGACTTGAGTTGGCGTCATTGTGCCACGACCTCGGACTTCATCGCCGATCTTTTCGCGTTGCGCTTCCGGTCGTCCCGCAATGACTACATAGAAGTGCGGCACAGTATCGGATATCTGGTCAACGAACTCATCGAAAATGCGGTCAAGTTTCGCGCACCAGGTGAGATCTTGATCGAGGCGTCGATGGATTCGGAGTGCTTCAAGCTCAAAGTGTCGAACGACGTCGATGGTGAAGATGCCTCTAAGTTCCAAAGTCTCCTGGCAGATCTCACGGTTGGCGACCCCATGGATCTGCTGATACAGCGAATTGAAGAGAATGCCGCGAACCCCGACCTGGCAGGCTCCGGACTTGGATTGCTGACGTTGATGAGCGACTACGGCGC
Organism: Mesorhizobium sp. M0019; assembly: GCF_040323975.1. Lineage (NCBI taxonomy): Bacteria > Pseudomonadati > Pseudomonadota > Alphaproteobacteria > Hyphomicrobiales > Phyllobacteriaceae > Mesorhizobium > Mesorhizobium sp. M0019. Next base: position 13,267 of record NZ_JAMYVK010000058.1, read on the forward strand.
ACGCCTGGCTTGGATATTCAGCGCCGCCGACGAAAGCGATCGGCTTTGCGTGGAGACATATGCCTCTATTCCGATCTCGCAAATTCACAACTAGAAGAAACGAAGCCCGGCTATGGAAATCAAGACAGACGACTACCGTGTGTGGACTGAAGGAAGCGAAATTTTCTTCGACGGTGCAATGCGGCTTGCCAGTTCCGAGGCCGGTGCGCCTATCTCGGCGTTGGCGACCAGTGTTCTTGCCTGTAATCCCGCTTCCATTACGCTCAATCTTAAGGATCTTCACTTTCTAAACTCTTCCGGCATCAACCTGCTCGCGAAATTTGCCATCGAGGTGCGCAAGCATCCCGATGTTCGACTCGTCGTGCGTGGAACGCCAGACATACCCTGGCAATCGAAATCATTGCCGAATCTGAAGAAGCTGCATCCCGCTGTGGTGCTTTTGATGGACTGACGAAGGTCGTCCGAAATTAGCCAAAGGAGGGCGTGCAAGAGCGCTGCAAGAGCGAGATATGTACGCCCGGATAAGTATTCGGATGCGAAGCTAACGACAATTTGGCCACGTGCGCAGATGCTCGCAATGGCTTGGCGGGGGCTGGCACAGGCGGCAGGCGTCCGGGTTGGGGGGATGTCGGGCCGCCTGTGCCGATCAGCCGTCGCTGCGCAGTCAGAAGCGTGGCGTCGTGCAGTCGCGGTCCACGACCGTGAGATAGATCGTGTCGCTCGACGGCGCGGGCGACTTCGGCAGTGGCACGCGCTTGCCGGGATCAAGCAACTTCGCGAGCTTCCTCGCAAAGCCCTTGTCGAGCAGCCCCGCGACCGGCTCACGCATGTAGGCAGGAATCCGCGATGTGCGTGTCCCGTACGCCGAATGCAAGCCGCGCGGCTTCGAACGCGCGATGCAGCCGCTCCGAAGTTCGGTAGCAAGCCGCGGGGATCGTTCTCAACGGCAATGGCCTTTTCCTGCAAGAGCTTGCGGGCGGTCAGCAGCGCCCGGCGCTTCTGGTTCGTCAGGGTCTTCACATGCACCGGGCGAAACAGGTTGACCCGCATCATCTGCGCATCTGCGCAATGCCGCGGGCATCATTGCGGTCGGTTTGTTCACCTGCGCCTTAAGGAATGCCTTGGTGTGGCGGGTCTCGTTGCAGATCACCGGCAGGCCGGCCCTGGCCGGCCTTCGAATAACCACTGCGACAAGGGCCCGGCTTCAAGCCCAACCCGCTCAACCCACCAGCTGGGCTCCTTGAGCACCCGTGCCAGATCCTCCGGATGGCTCGCCACCTTTATCTCGCGGCAAATCTGGCGGCAAATCTGGCCTGTTTCGTCGATAATGCAAATGGCGGTCTCTTTCACTGACACATCCAATCCCGCGTAATGATTCATGCTGCGCTTCTCCCTTCTGATGCTTGTGGCTGCCCATGCAGACCGCGTTTATCATCAGCTCGAAGCGCAGCGCGCCAAGAGCGAGACCGTAAAGACCAACGGCATGTTCAAAGCCGCCTATCAGTCACGCCGCGGCTGATGCCGATCGACGGCTTCTTTGAATGGAAGGACATCTCCGGCACGGGCAAGAACAAACAGCCCTATGCCATCGCGATGAAGTCGGGCGAGCCGTTCGCCTTGGCGGCGCTCTGGGAGATTGGCGCGACCCCGCTACCGGCGACAACATCCGCACCTTCACGCTGCTGACCTGTGAGCCGAATCCGCTCATGGCGACGATCCACAACCCTATGCCGGTGATTCTGACGCCCGAAGACTACATGACCTGGCTGACGACCCCGACCCGGAACATCTCATGAAGCCGTTTCCAGAAGAGCTGATGACCATGTGGAAGATATGTTTTCTCTCGTTGTTACGTTGTGAGCATGCTTCTGAATCCGGTTCTTTGGCCATTATGAGGGGCACAGACAGGCAGGCAAAAGCATAATCACAACGTGACAACCGGCGGTTCAATCTGCGGAGAGAAAATAGAAAACGACATGATCGCCCTAACCACCAATTCGATGCCATCCACCCGGAAAGTGGACGGATAGTCAAGGTCGTCGGCACCGACGGCACCAGCGCATTCTCGCCGAAACTTGTGCTCGTCACAGATGTCGACGGGACGCACGTCGAGGCTTTGGACTACGTCAAGAACAGGCGGCCGGGGGCATAATAGGGCAACCACAAGGCCGGTGATATCTAAGGATTCTGCGTGCGGTAGAAGGCGCAAATTACAAACGCGATGCCGATGAGGCGCATCAAACCAGGGGAATATGAATAGGCTACGAAGTAGGCGATCCCCAAGCACAGCAGTAGCTATCAACCACCTGCCTGTGTGCTTGTCCGTAGACGCCATTGCGGCTTTGGTGCCTGCGAGTGACTCTCTTTTTCGAGATTCATACTCCTCTGCCCGCCCCGCGCCATCGCTCAGCGGAAAATCAAAGCGTTTCGGGATTGGCTGTCTGCTGAGATGGATCCAAACGACGGCCCTTATGGCAAGACTGAAATGCGCCCAAGAAGAGCCACCAGTTCCGCCTGACGTTTCGTTTCGGTCTTGGCGAACAGCGAGGCAAGCTGGGAGCGGATCGTGGTGCGGCTGAGGCGCCAACTGCGGGCGATCTCCAGCGGCGCATCGCCCTGAGCCAAGCGCAACGCCAAGTGCGTTTCCGCGCTCGTCAAGCCAAACATCTTTTGCAGTGTCTGAGGATTTGGCCCCGACCTGTTCTCGCGGTCCAGTAACGCCACAATGCTCGTTCCGTCAGGAGCGATAAACCCGTTCTCGTTCAATATCACCGGCCTGTCGCCGTTGCTGCGGATCACCACCCACGATAGTGAGCCCGGCAGGAAATGGGCCGGAACATTCGCGATCAGCCGCCTCAAGGCCGCCGAAAGACCGCTGGCCGTATCGGCCACCTCTCCCTGGCGCTCCAGCGTGGTTTGAGCGGCTGCGTTCCATTCGACCACTTTCCTCTCGCGGTTCAGCACGAGATAGCCGCAGCCGATGCGATCAAGCATGCCGGTTATGGATTCCAGGCTGCGTGCTCCTGGCTCCCCGACCCCTGCGCCCGATGCACGATCTGGAGGAAAAACATAAGAGGGCCGCGTCGTATGCGCCTCATGGTTATACTTGGTCGTTATCGCAATGTATCGGCTACCCGAAACAGAATCACTGTGTCTATCCATCAGAGTCATTTTCTATCCCCACCCAAAGTTTCACCAACCAGAATAAAGTTATTCGTGATCTACAGAAAGTCTTCAAGTTATAATATCCGTCCGTAATAATCTTACTGGAAATCTGATGATTACACTGTTACGATTCCCAGCATTTGGGCGCAATCGCGAGATTTATACCGTCCAGAGATCATCAACTGGTTGTAATCTTCCCGTTTGTGTTCCGGCATATGAAAGCCACGCCGAAATTCCGCCGCCTCCGTCGGGGTTCGAGTTCAACCGAGTTTACTGGCGCTGACTCTTAAACTAGCATCCGATCTTGGTCGCAATATCTTTCAACGGTTCGTTATTAAGGTATCCATGAAGAATTACCTTGCGACGGGCTTCGCTTTTGAGCTTTGCGTTCATTTCGGGGGCTCCTCAACTACGCGTTCACAACACGCGATTCTATACGAATCAAATTGAAGATTGTCGTTAGCTTCACATCCAGAAACGTATCTCGGAATGCATTTTTTAAGATTTCTTCATGCCGCCAAGCTGCCGATAATATTCCTGCTCACCTGTTTCCGAAAGCGCTCAAGTAAATGATCGTCCTCAACGGCCATCTTCAGGGCCGTCTTGACGCACTCTCGACACCGCGTCGGGCGGTCCGCTAAGAGGAACGACAATGGGCATCATTCGCCTGGATCGCGAAATCAAAGCTGAACTGCATTCTGAAGCGGTTAAGCTCATCGCCCGGTACGGCAGCCCCCTAAAGACGATAAAGGCGCTCATGGCGTATAAGTGCGAGCTTGAGACTCAAATTCTGGCTCTCGCTCACCGGCACCCTGGATTGGTGACCCTCGGGTATGACGACACGCCGCCAACCTTGGAATGAGCCATGGACGTCTGTCATGACGGCGAGCGACCCGGGACTTTTGACTTACAAGGAACCCAAACGGTCCGGAACAAGAAATGCCGGGCGGAGAATTCGAGGCCGAGCCAGCCGGTCATGACCGCTATCTTGTTTGCGGCACGACGGGGTCGAGTTGACGATGCACGATGTTATCAGTTTTTTGGAAGCGAACTCCACGCTGGTGCTGGCGAACCCGGCCGTCTTTGCCAGTTTTGCCGTTCTCTTCGGAGGAGGCGGATTTGTGGTCGGCCGCTATTTGTTGACCGAACGTCTCGCGAATCTGGAAAGCCGCATTGCCAGACGTGACGAGGAAATTACTGATCTAAAAGCAAAGAAGAAAGTACAAGATCGGGAGCCGCCGATGGTGCCGATAATCGGTACTGTTGCAATTGGTCCCACCAACCGAAGTGAATTGGACAAGCTCGATGCAGAAGCGGCCGGGCGACTGCCAATGGAAGTCAATGAGCGTGTCAAAGGGCAGCCATCCGGCTTGTCGGGAAACGCACGAGAGCCACTGGGCGAATGGATCGACACTGCGCTAACGCGCTGGTTGAGGCGATCATCGCCGTCACGTCTGTCGTCGACATCAAGGCAATCATCTCGACAGCATCTGCGGCCCTCCGTGGGCGAACGGTCTAGCCGAGACTTTGGCCGATTTTCAAAAACCCACCCGGCACGACTGGCAACTGCGTCGCTACCTTGGGCGTATTGCATGCCCGCTTAGCTTGCCGCATGTTCGGATGGGGCCTGGGAGGGCTGAAAATGCTGTTCTTCGTGGCGGTTTGCTTCTCTGCCAGCGCGACAACCTATCCAACTTATCCGATGAGCGCTTCGTCAAATGAACACATCGCTCAATCGTGCAGCTGTAGCCCGCGACTGACGTGCGGAAAGATTCGGTCCTGTGCGGAGGCAATCTGGTACCTGCAGAATTGCCCGTGGGGAGGCAATCTCGACCGCGATGGCGACGGAGCACCCTGCGAAAACCTTTGCGGCAGTAGCAATTGAGTACCACCACGGACCGGGGCCAATGACACGCCGATCTTTCGCGGAAGATCTCGAAAGCGCCGCTGAGCGCATAGCCGATATGCCTCGCGCGGATTTGCAGATTATCCTGCGTCGCGCTGCTTTGATGCTAAGAAACGTCGGTGGCGTGCCGCTTGAGCCAGCAACCGCAGACGCACTCGATTCCATAGCAGCCGAGATGAAAATCGGCAGGCCGGAGCTTATCCAGATCATTTTGCGAGAATGGCTTGAGGCCAACGCGTATTTGCCGTTTCGGACTATCGACGAGGAAAGCGAGACTGACGGGAGCGCCTAAACAAGGTCTGCTAGTTCCGACGTCCAACGGATGACCGATTTCCGCGTCTTTCAAGGCGCTGCATTCAAAGCGCACGTGCTTTGTTTCGGGCGTCACCTAGGGAAGGGCAACAGGAAAACATTTACAACCATTAGCTTGTTGCGCCCACATTCTGGCGGCGGTCTATCTGGTGCGCATGCCGATCTTACATGCATGCCGAAGTCTGCCGGAAAACTTCCTTCGCCTGGCCGGTGCTGCCATTGGTGGCCGGCGCCAGCGACGGCCGAGACGCGCCCGGCCCTGGCGGCCCAGCGGTGTACCGGCCAACGGTCGCATTCCCGCAGCCGGGTGGGATCGAAAAAATGCCCTCACTCGTCTCTCCATACGACGCGCCGCTCCCATCTGATTTCAACCAGCCGGCGGAAGCGGATCGTCTCCAATTCCTGACCGATAGGATGGAAAAGTTCGGCTCTCATCCATTCGTTGCGACCGCATTTTTCGCAACGGACCTTTGCCCGCACCTGGTCAATGGTGACGTTGCCGATCACCTCCCGCAGCTCCAGCGGCTTGTAAAAACGCTTGATGTTGCAGTGGCCGCAGCTGATGCGGGCCACCTGCCCCGTATTGTGGGCATGCATCAACGTCCATGGCGCGCCCCTCGGCCACTTTTCGGGTTGTTCTGGCATGCCTAGAAATGAGGAACATTTTCCTCGTCCGTCAAGGCGCTCTTGACTTTTTGTTCTGTTTTTGTTCACTTCCAACGTCAACAGCAACAGGAGGCAGATATGAACCTGCTTTTGCGCGTCAAGGGTGCCTCGGGCGAGGAGATTTCGCGTGGGGTATTGGCCGCCGAGGCTGTATTGGAGTGTGCCGGCATCACAGCAGGCAAGCAGCAGAAGGCATGTTCGCGCTCGAGGGCTGGGACATAAGTGGTTTTCCCGATGACGGCCAGCCGACAGAAAAAGAAGACAAAGCCGCTCAAATCTGGATGGAAGCCCAGCTAGCGGCGCTTGAGGCATGTTGCGCTGGTTGGTCTGCCGAGAAAAGGCCGGCTGCCGCAGATTTGGAATTGCCGACCAACCCGGAAGCACAACTCGCCGACCTAGATGTCCGCCTCCTTCGCGACCTCAACGAAAGCCTTACGGGCAAGGTGAGCTTTCTTCAGTCCTTTGAGAGCACCAAGACAGGCTTTCTGGGCCGCGACGTGCTTCTTGCTGGTCGTCGTCGGCCATCTGTTCAGAAGGATATCGGCGGCTTGGGCAACCCGCTCCACAGTGGGCAGTGTTCCGCGACCTGCCGAGTGCAACGCGCACAGGCTCCTCAAAACGGTGGTCTTGCACGCGCATCTCCCGAGTGTCGAAACGCGACTCAATCCTCGGTCATGTGATAGGTTCCCGCCATGTCTGATCATATTCTGCCCGGTCAAAAGAAGCCCAAGCTAATCGTCGTTGTGGCGTTCGATCGTGGCGAGGACGGCGAACTGTTTCCCGCCTTTGGTCCCGCCGATCAGCAAAGCGAGGAACGCGCCATCCGCACCGGTCAGGCGCTCGCAGGGAAGCACGTTGGCGTAATCGCATGGAGCCGCGACGCCGACCCGGCTATTGGCGACTATGGCCCGCCGACCGTGCTATTCACCTGCGGTGACGTGCCGGATATGGAGTAAATTCAGCCCCGAGATTCCATTTCGCGGTGTTCGGAGAACTCCCCTTCACTGGGTATTTGTGGATCATTTATTGGGTAACGCCGCTCTTGGCGAGGCGCTCTTCGAAAGTCGGGGCCAAGCCCGACGTGCTGAAGCACTGGCCAGCGTCCATCGCGGCGGCAGCTTCTGGGCCAAGCGGATGCCTTCAGTTACTTGCGGACGTTTGATGTGGCGCAAAGGATCCGCAGAAGCTAACATAACTTGTTCTTGGAGGCTGTCGTGCGTACGAGACGTTTCAGAAAGCCCGTCGTCGTTCAACCCGGCCGGATCGATCGCGACAGAGTTGTTACGTCGGTATCCGACGCGGCCGAACTTCTGCTGAGGGACTGGCCGAGGCCGGATGGCAAGGCGCGGCTCGCCGCAATCGAAGCATGCCTTGCCGTAATCCGTGGAGAAAAACCACCAAGGATAGCGCGCCAGGCGTTCATCACTGCTGCCAAGGAGGCCAGGATATTGCTCGGGGAAGAAATTTAGGCTTACCCAGCACCCGTATGGCCATGCCCTTGAAGCACGGAGCGCTGCTGGATTCAGCGGGCTTTGTTGCTTTGTGGCATCGAGCAGAGCGAGATGTATCGATGTAGTGCGATTTTACCGATATGATTTGATTGTCTGTCGAGGGCGACGATGTATCGGCTCGACTTGTCGATCGCACATTGATCGACCTCCCCTGCCCCGTCAGGATACGAGGACGTGAAGACGCAAGCCGTGCTGAAGCTGGTGTTGTGGCGTGAGCGGCGCTTACTGAACCGCGAAGCCAGGCAGCTCATTCCCAGCCAGGCCACCTAGACCATCTATCCTGACGGCATGGCCCGAACGTCGTGCACTGTCAGGCTTTGGCCTTGCGCTTTGCTGGTGCTTTCCTTGGCGGCGTTTTGTCAACCGCCTTGCGGCCGAGACCGGCAGCTTTGGCAAGCGCAGACCGCTGAGCCGCATAGCTGGGCGCTACCATAGGATAGTCCCACGCCAAACCCCACTTGGCTCTGTACTCATCAGGTGTCATGCCAAGCAAGCCCAGGTGGCGCTTCATCGACTTGAACTTGCGCCCGTTCTCAAGGCTTATAATGTATTCGGGAAAGATCGACTTCTTAGGATTTACCGCAGGCGTAAGTATTGGCGATGGTGCAGCGACCGGCCTAGCCAGGCCAGACAACGCAGAATTAACGCTGGCGATCAGATTCGGCAGATCCGCCACGGGCGTTGCGTTGCTCTGGACATAGGCTGCGACGATATCTGCTGTCATCCCTAGCAGATCAGCATTTCTCTGCCCAATTGCTTCCTTCATCAAAATCGTTCCCTTGTTCATCTCCGGGGTTCCTATTTGGAAAATTCGGCCTGCGCAATTGCAAAACAACGACGCTGGATTGCTCCAAGCACCGACTTCGGTGTACTGACGCCTGGCTCAGAAGAAAAATGAGATCGGTCGGCCCGCTCTCGACGGTCGACCCCAAATGCGATCACGGCGAAGTAGATAGCCATGTTCAACGCAGCACGGCCGTTGAAGGAGGCAGCGAACCGTGCGGAAGGAACACGAATTGGCCTGTGCTGTTAGCGAACACGAGATGCCAACCTCCCGCAGGCTGGTGCGGGAAAGATGTCCGGCACCACCCATGGCGGGTGACCCTCGCTTCGCCGCGGACGGGACTGGCGGCTGGCCACGCCGACGATCCCGGACGGCGACGCGCAGCATCAATCCAGCGCGCGCAGGTAGCGGATGGGGCGGCCAACAGCAATGCGATCTGCGGCCGTGGCGATGGAATTGGCGTCGATGCCGAAGTGGCGGTAAAGGTCACCGATCGTCCCCGACTGGCCAAAGTGCTCGACGCCGAGACTGCGCGTGCGGTGGCCGTACACCGAGCCCAGCCAGCCGAGCACCGCCGGATGACCGTCGGTGACGGAGACGATCGCGCAATGCGCAGGGAGATTGGCAAACAGCCTTTCGATATGGCTCCTTGCATGGACGAGGCCGCGTTCGCGCGCGCGACTTGCCGCCGTCCAGCCCGCGTTCAAGCGATCGGCCGAAGTCACGGTCAAAAGACCGACGTCCCGACGGTCCTCGGCCATCATGCCGACCGCCTCGATGGCTTCCGGCGCGACGGTGCCGGTGTAGGCAACGATCACTTCGGCATTGGGACCTGGACGCCGCAGCCAATAGCCACCATCGACAATGTCCTGCTCGAGCTGTGGCGTCATGGGACGAATGATCTGCTCGACCGGGCGCGTCGAGAGCCGCAGATAGACCGAGCCGCCGGTCTCGTCGCGCAGCCAGGTGCGCTCCGACTGCACGGCGTCGCCGTCGCGCTGGATATAATCCAGCGCAAAGCGCATGATGACGCCCAACTCGTCGACGAAAGCCGGCTCGTAGGCGGCAAGCCCGTCTTGCGCTATGCCGATCAACGGTGTGGCGATCGACTGATGCGCCCCGCCTTCCGGCGCCAATGTGACCCCGGACGGCGTGGCGACCAGCAGGAAGCGCGCGTCCTGATAGCAGGCGTAATTGAGCGCATCGAGACCGCGCTGGATGAACGGATCGTAGAGCGTGCCGATCGGCAGTAGCCGTTTGCCGAAAATCGAATGCGACAGCCCAAGTGCCGACAGCAGGATGAACAGATTGTTCTCGGCGATGCCGAGTTCGATGTGCTGGCCGGAGGTGCCGAATTCCCATTTCTGCGCCGAGGCGATGCGTTCGCTGCGGAAAGTGTCGGCGAGTGACCGACGCGCGAACAGGCCGCGCCGGTTGACCCAGGGGCCGAGATTGGTCGAAACCGTGACATCGGGCGATGCCGTGACGATCGCGTCGGCGAGCGGGCCGCCAGCCCGCGCAATCTCGTCCAGAATTCTGCCGAAGCCGACCTGCGTGGAGACGCTGCCTTTGGCTTCCGCGACGAGACGACCAGGGACCACGATGCGCTGGGCGTGCCGGCGCCGCTGGCCCTTTGCCGCGAACGGAACGGCATCGAGGAAGCGCCGCAAGTCCCTCTCGTCGATATCGAGCCCCTCGAAGGCATCCCACTCGCGCCCTTCCCCGACCGACATCGAGGCGCGAAAGACTTCCAGCTGATCCCTGGTCATCAATCCGGCGTGATTGTCTTTGTGGCCGGCGAGCGGCAGGCAGAAGCCTTTTATAGTGTAGGCGATGAAGCAGGTCGGCTGGTCATTGCCGCGTGCGGTCTCGAAAGCTTCGATCAGGCATGGCAGGTCGTGGCCGCCGAGATTTGTCATCAGCGCGGCGAGTTCGGCATCGGACCGCCGCTCGAGAAGCGATGTCAGTCCCGGTTTTTCACCGATGTCGACCAACAGCCGCTTGCGCCAGGCGCCGCCGCCTTGAAAGATCAGCGCCGAATAGAGCTGGTTGGGGCAGGCGTCGATCCAAACCTTCAGCGCCTCGCCGCCCGGTTCGGCAAAAGCGGCATCGAGCAAGGAGCCGTATTTCAGGATCACGACATCCCAGCCGAAATTCCGGAAAATGTTTTCGAAGCGCTCCCAAAGACCTTCGCGAACCACGGCGTCGAGGCTCTGTCGGTTGTAGTCGACGATCCACCAGCAGTTGCGCAGGCCGTGTTTCCACCCTTCCAAAAGCGCCTCGAAGATATTACCTTCGTCCATCTCGGCGTCGCCGATCAGCGCCACCATCCGGCCCTCGGACAGGGTTTCATCGCGGGCAACGAGATAATCCTGCACAAGCGAGGCAAACAGCGTCTGCGCGACGCCGAGGCCTACGGAACCGGTGGAGAAATCGACGTCGTCGACATCCTTGGTCCGCGACGGATAGCTTTGCGCGCCACCGAAGGCGCGAAAACCTTCGAGCTTCTCCCTGGTCTGATTGCCCAGAAGATACTGGATGGCGTGGAATACCGGCGAGGCATGCGGCTTCACCGCGATACGGTCCTGCGGCCTCAATATCGAGAAATAAAGCGCGGTCATGATGGTGGCGAGCGACGCCGAGGACGCCTGGTGTCCGCCAACCTTCAAGCCGTCCGTATTTTCCCGCAGGTGATTGGCGTTATGGATCATCCATGTCGACAGCCAGAGCACCTTCTTCTCCAGTGCCGAAAGTGCCTCCAGTTTTTGTTTGTCCATGCTGCAAGACTCCCGGTTGCGATGTCGCAATCATAGGGCTGAGCAAAAACCAATTGTCGCTAAAGTTGCATGAGATTGGCAGCTGCGTTAGCTGGCTTCGCCAATATCGACCAATGGAGTAACGTTCGATGCCAAAAAGTCGACTGGACGATATCGACCGAAAGATCATTGCCGCGCTGCAGGTCGACGGCAGGATGACGGCGCAGCAGCTTGCCGAGCGGGTCGGCCTTTCGGCCTCGCCCTGCGCCCGCCGGGTCCGCCTGATGGAGGATATGGGCGTGATCACCGGCTATGCCGCCCTGATTGACCAGGACATGGTCGATCTGCCGATCTCGGTGTTTGCCTCAATCAAGCTTGAGCGCCAGCGCGAGAACGAGCTGAAGCGGTTCAACGCGGCGATCGCACGCTGGCCGGAGGTGGTCGATTGCTATCTGATGACTGGCCAGCGCGACTATCTGTTGCGTGTGGTGGTGCGCGACCTGCACGCCTATGAGCGCTTCCTGAAGGAAAAGCTGACGCGGCTCGATGGCGTCTCCTCCATCGAGTCCAGCTTCACGCTTGCGCAGATCAAGCGGTCGAACCGGCTGCCGGTCGAGACATGATTTTTTCCAAACGTTGGCAAGTCAACCGCTTAGTTTTCGGTTTCGAACAGCACGATTTCGCCCGGTGGTGACTGGAGCGGCCGGTTTTGCGACTAGCGTTTATGGCTGAAAGGTGGATGCGCATTCGCCGGCATGCACCAACTTGTCCGCCAGGCAGCATGGTCGTTCGAGGCGTAACGCCCAGCGACGGCCTAAGGTCAGGCCAGCTGCTTGATTGGCGTGTCGGCCCAAAGCACTGGGTCCGTTATGCGGTAGAATTGTCGCGTCGCGGCCAAGGCAGACGGGCCGACGTCGACCATCACGCCGATGATGGTCATGTCATCGCATTTGAATGGAGCGCCGAGCCTTTTCGGGCACCACCCGATCGATGCCAAGCGGTCGAACCAGTAGTCCTCACAGACAATCGTCAGATTGCTAATGCCTCTTTGAATGCAGAATTCCAGAATTCCGCAGTAGATCACGCCGGCGGCCTGGCAGGGCCGGCCGGGCTCGCGAAAATCCCGGGCCACGAAAAATCTCGTCCACTCATAGATATCGGGTCGGCGCGGAACGCCACCATCGGCAAGTTGCGGAAAGATTTCGCTCATCAGATGCGGTCTGAGGCTCGGCACCAGGCGGGATCCGGCAACGACACCTCTTCCCGGCTGGATGCCGAGCAGATGAATCGCCTCGGATGTATCAAACGGGTCGATCTCGCGACTGTCGGGGCGCCTCAGCTCATGCCAGCCACGTTCATCGACATAGATTTCATGTCTCAGGCGGAAGTAGCTGTCGAGATCCTCTCGATAGGCAAAGCAGTTTGACGCGTCGACGACATGGACCTGAATCATTGTGGTTCCTCGAGATGGAACCCCATCCGACCACGCGACGATTGCCCGTGAAATACCCAGATCTGAGGATGGATCAAAGCTCGATTTCGTGCCTGCGAAAAGCCTCGACGATCGCGTGCACAACATTGGCGGTGCTGAGCTTCTGCTTGATGTTGCGCAGGTGGGTAGTCACAGTGTTTTCCGAGATGCCAAGTATTCGGGAAACCTCCCATGCGGTCTTTCCTCCCGCGACCCACTGCAGGATTTCACGCTCTCGTTGGGAAAGCTTTTGTCTCGGCCGCCTGCGCGAGTTGCCAACGAGGCGTTCGGCAGCCGAATAGGCATGGCGCGCAAGGGCATGAATGGTGCAGCGCACCGTCGGCGCCAAATCAATTTCATTTCCAGCAACCGTTACGCAGGCCGGATCGCCAAACGCATCCTGGATTGGGATGCAGATTCCGTCGCAAAGCCCAAATTCTCTCGCTTCATCCATCACCTTCCTGGCATTGCTGTTCGTCAAGCCGTGATTGGCGTCCCTCCAAAGGAAGGGCCCGATCGCGCCACGGCACAAAGCAACGCAAGGATCGTGGCGGTAGTGTCCGACAGCCCTGTAGTGGTCGTACCATTCCTGCGGCCAACCGTTGACAAGGATGTGTCCATCCAGCGATCCGGTGTCCTGGCGTGGCAATTCGGTGACGAGACAGGCTGCGTAGCCGTGACGTTCGATGCTCTTGCGCAGTTGCCGAATGATCTCGGCGGCGCTGGTTGCACGGTCAATCCGAGCGGTTGCTTCAAAGATTTGTATTAGCTGATCCTGTAAGACGCTCCCGTGAACCGCCGCCATTGTAGGCCCTTTCAATGTACTGAGACAAAGAAAACAATAAATAACTTAGGTCCGACCGCAACGTCCGGCATGACTTTTGACTACTATAGTAGGTGGCACTAAAGGGCGCATTCTGACTGCCTCGCTTCATGAGGCTGAGGTCAGTTTTTGCTCGCAATCTGAGATTGCTACGCCAAGGCACGGGCCTGTCGCAGGAGCAGCTCGCGGACCTTGCCGGCCTTGATCGCAACTATGTCGGCAAGCTCGAGCGGGAGGAAAACTCACCGACCGTCGATACGCTGGAGGTACTGGCGTTGGCATTGCAAGTTGACGTGGAGCAGCTCATCCGTCGCAACTCGCCATGATGCACTGGCCAGCAGGCCGCCGAGAGCATCAGGATTTTCCCTTGCGCCGCTCACGCGACGCCACAGCACAATCACCAGCTGGGGCTCGGGCGTTTTTGCCGGGCCGTTTCGTCAGCTCCTCGATGTCGACGCTCAATGCGGTGGCAAGCTTTGCGAGCGACAGGAGTGTGGGATTGCGACGGCCGGCCTCGAGACCACTCAGATAGGCGCGCGTGAATCCTGAACGGAACGACAGTTCCTCTTGAGAGAGGGCCTGTGCGCGCCGAATCCTCTGTACGTTGAGGCCGACAACCAACCGTAGGTCCATGACGGCATGGTCGTCGCTGGGCACACTTTAGGACGACACACTATAATGCACATTCGTCATTGACAGGCGCGGCCATTGCTGCTTTTCTCATCATATTAAGGAACACCATTCCGATATAAGGAACGTCAGTGACAGGAAATCTTTCGTTGGAACGTGGGCTTGCGGTTCTCAATGTCCTCAAGGAAGCGGACGAAGCTGTCGGGGTGCGCGAACTAGCCCGCCGGCTTGAGCAGAGTGCTCCCGCCGTGCAGCGAATTCTGAATACCCTGGCAGAGCAGGGCTATGTCGAGCAGTCGCCAGACTCGCGGCGCTACCGGCTGGGTCACTCCGTGCTGGCGCTGGCGCGGAAGGTCCTGGGCAGAGATCGCCTGGTTGGTTTGGCTGAAATCGAACTGCAGGCGCTGGCCGCCGAAGGGTGCTTCAACGCATTCCTCGGTATCAGGCGGGGCAGCTGCGGAATTTATCTCTTGACAGTGCAAAGCAAGAGTCCGGTCGTCATTCGTTCTTCACCTGGCGAGACCTTCCCCTTGCACTCCACCGCGTTGGGCAAGGCGCTCCTGATGGAGCTGAGCGGCGAGGCGGTCATTGGGATTCTTGGACGCGGTCCACTGGAGCAGGTTGCCGTACGCACAGTCACCGATCCGCACAAGCTCGTTGCTCAAATCAGAGCGTCCGAGCCCATTGGTTACACAACATCCCTGGACGAGAATTTTACCGGGCTGATTGCGGTCGGCGCACCGCTTCGCGATGCATCAGGCACAATCATGGCTGCGATAAGTGTGGCCTACCCCCGGTCTGTGGGGCCGCATGTGGAGATCGCCGAGGTTGGAGAGGCAGTAATGGCAGCTGCGGCGCGCATCTCAGCAGGCCTCGGCTTTCTGGAAGCAAAACAGGCTCGGGATTCCCACCATGCTGCTTAACGAGGCCCGCCTGAAACAATGCATGTCGGCAGCCGGGTTTGATGCCGTCATAGCGACGACGCCGGAAAACGTGACCTATATGAGCGGCTTCTGGGCTCTGCCGCAATGGATCCGTCGTGGTCCGCAGGCCTATGTGGTGTGGCCAGCTCCCGACAAGGGCACGCCTGAAATCATCGCCAGCTCCAGCACCCTCGACCTCGTTGCCGATCAGGAACTGTGGGTAAGCAAGGTTCGGCGCTATGGCGACTTTTACGCCAATGTCGGTTCCTCGGCCACCGTGGACCTCGCCAATGAACGACACCTCCAGCTTCGAGACCTGCCGAGGCATGGCGATGCCATTGCGGCTTTGGTCGCCGCATTGGAGGAAGCCAAGCTCACCCGTGGGCGGATCGGCATAGACGAGGCGGGACTCGCGCCAGGATACCAGGAAACCCTCAGAGCCCATTTTCCCAATGCGTCGTTCCTACCAGCCACCGCATTGCTTCGCGAGGTTCGTGCCGTAAAAACGGCAGATGAAATCGAACGGCTCGGCCAAGTTGCCCAGATTGCCGAACGCTCCATTCAAGCAGCACTCGGCGTTGCTCAGGAAGGCGCCACCGAAGCAGATCTGGCGCGCGCTTTTCATGTCAGGACGGTTGAGGAAGGCGCCCTGCCCGTATTGGGATGCATCGGCTTTGGCGAGCGCAGCGCGCTCATGAACGTCCAGCCGTCTGACCGCAGGTTGCGCGCTGGAGAAATCATCCGCTTCGACGTCGGTGGCCGGTTTCGGCACTACCGCGCCGACATTGCCCGCATCGCCACGCTGGGCGAGCCGCCGCCGCAGGCGCATCGGCTTCAGCAGGCGCTGCTGCGCGGCGTTCAGCATGCCTGCGACATTATCCGGCCGGGCATGGCAGCAGCACAGCTCTTCGAGACGGTCGTGCGTGTGGTGAAGCGCGAAGGAATTGCCCACTACGAGCGCGATCACGTCGGACACGGCATCGGCCTTGATGGTTATGATGCGCCGACGCTCTCGGCGCGCAGTACAGACATCCTTGAAGAAGGAATGGTGCTGTGCGTGGAGACCCCCTACTACGAAATCGGCCGCTGGGGACTCCAGGTGGAGGACATGGTGGTTGTTCGCCAGCGCGGAGTGGAGCGGCTGACGCAGACGCACGATGCAATCACCCGGGTGCCGTTATGAGCCGCGCGGCAGGGTTTTCCTGTATTCGATGCGGCGCCTTGTTCCGGATCGATACCAAAATCGACTCACGCGGCTGCCCGATATGCTGTGCCGAAGCACCGGCCAATCTTAAGGTCGCCTACGATCCATCCGGAGCTACATCGGCCGCTTCCGCAGCGGGTGCCGCCCTGCCCTCGCTCTGGCGCTATGCCGACATGCTTCCTTGTGGACTCAGCGATGCAATCTCCTTGGGCGAGGGCCTGACGCCGTTGCTGAGCGCTGAGAAGCTGGGAAGGCAGCTCGGCGTCCCCAAGCTTCTTATCAAGGACGAGGGCGCAAACCCTACCTGGTCCCACAAGGACCGCTTCTCGACCGTGGCGGTGTCGATGGCACGTTTGAGTGGCGCACGCGTGGTGGCGACTGCTTCGTCGGGGAACGCCGGGGCCTCACTTGCCGCCTATGCTGCTCGGGCGGGCCTGAAATGCGTCGTTGTCACATTCTCAGGCACCGCCGGCGCAATGTTGGCGCAGATCCGCAAATACGGCGCAAGCGTCGTATCCCTGGCCGACAAGTCCCATCGCTGGCCATTGCTTGCCGCTGGTACCGAGCGCCTCGGATGGTTTGCAACATCACCGTTTCACAGCCCCGTGGTGGGCAGTCATCCTGTAGGGATCGAGGGCTACAAGACCCTGGCTTACGAAATCGTCGAACAAATGCACGGTGCCGTGCCGGACTGGTGCGCCTTGCCTGTTTGCTATGGGGACGCGCTTGCCGGGCTGTGGGCCGGATTTAAGGACCTTCTTAGCCAAGGCAAGATCGAGCGCTTGCCGAGACTCGTGGCGGCGGAAGTGCATGGATCTTTGGCCAGAGCCCTTGCCGGCAAGGGAGATCTGGTTGCCGAAGTCCCCGCAAGCTTCGACACGCTTGCCATCTCGATCGGCACCACACGAAGCACGTTTCAGGCGCTCAACGCCCTGCGTGAATCTGGCGGCACGGCAATGCCGGTCGGCAATATCGGCTTGATAGCGATGCAGCAGCAGCTTGCGGCCACCGAGGGTGTTTTTGCCGAGCTTGCCTCGGTGACGCCATTTGCAGCTATCGAATCCTTGAGGCGAGAAGGCACCATCGCGCGGTCGGACAGCGTCGTTGCCATCGTGACAGCGAGCGGCCTCAAAGATTTGGATCGTTCGACCGGTCCGAACAAAGCACAACCATCGTTTCAGTCAGTTGCCGAAGCGTGGCAATACGTTGGCGAGGGCCGTGACTATTTCACGCCCTCTCATGAACAACGCGCGACCAAGATATCCTGAAGAGAAGATAGAGACGATCATGAACAGATGCGATTTCTGATCGACTGATGATCCCGTCCGCCACCGGACGACATTGCGACTTCCAAAAGCTTTCCACGAGAGGCAAATTCAACTCGCTTAGCGAGTGGAACCTCGATTCAAACATGAAAGGGGAATTTTCATGCTTCGCAAAACACTCATCGGCTGGCTCGCAGCCCTCGGCGTCGCAACGGCAACTCAGGCGATGGCTGAGGAAACCCTCAGGGTCGGCGTCACGCCAACCGGGGTGCCGTTCACGTTTGTCGACACCGCAACCCAAAAGCCGACAGGCGCGATGGTCGATCTGGCAAGTGCGATTGCCGCGAGCCTTGGTACGACCGCCGATTTTCAAATAAACGCTTTTCCAGCCCTGATCCCGGCATTGACGACCGACAAAATCAATCTGATTTCCGCCAGCATGTTCATAACGGACAAACGAAAGCAGGTGATCGATTTCAGCACGCCGGTTTACGCGTATGGCGAGGCGATGTTTGTTGCTGCCGGCGATAGCAAAAACTACACGATCGAGGAGCTCAGAGGTGCGACCGTCGGGGCGCAGATCGGCTCGACCTACGCTGACGCTCTGGAAGCGCTTGGCGTCTTCGGTCAAGTCAAGCTCTACGACTCAATCGCTGACATGATGCGCGATGTGGTTCTGGGCCGCATCAAGGCCGGTTTCGGTGACGCCCCGATCGTCGCATATCAGCTTTCAAAGAATCCCGACCTGGGTGTTCGCCTCGTCGACGGCTACCAGCCGATGAAAAAAGGCGAGGTCGCGTTGGCGGTTGCCAAGGAAAATCCACTGCTTCTCGAAAAGGTGAATGCCTCCATCGCCAAGCTGAAGGAAAGCGGCGAATTAAGCCGAATATTTGCCAAATATGGCCTTTGAGGCCAACCCGCACTGACCTCGACAGAAGCGCCGGCTGGCAGGACCAAGGGATCGCATCGGAATGACCGGCTTTGACGGCCGGGGTACGTGCCAAGAGGAAGCCGGCCATGACCAAATTCATCGCGCATGCAACGGAATATCTGCCGCTTCTTCTTAACGGCGTTTGGCTGACCGTCATGATAACCTTTCTTGCGCTGTGTCTTGCGACGGCGCTCGGCCTTGTCTGGGCGCTGTTCAGGACATCGGGGATACGCTGTGTCGCCGTGCCGACGCGGCTCCTTGTCGACTTCGTGCGCGGCATACCACTGTTGGTGGTTCTCTTTTATATCTACTTTGTCGCGCCCGAGATCGGCATCAACCTGACTGCGCTCCAGGCTGGCACGATCGGGCTGGGGCTGGCTCACTCCTGCTATCTCGGGGAAACTTTCCGGGCTGGCATCGAGGCGGTCGATAAGGGTCAGGTCGAAGCGGCAAAATCGATCGGAATGAAGCGTCCGTTGATGATGCGCCGCGTCGTGCTGCCGCAGGCATTCAAGATTATCCTGCCGCCTTACGCCAACAACATGGTCATGCTGCTGAAGGACTCCTCGCTTGTGTCGGTGATTTCGGTTCAGGAGCTGACCATGCAGGGCAAGATGCTTGCGTCGTCCACATTCGACAACATGACAGTTTTTACCTTGGTGGCACTGCTTTACCTGTGTCTGACGGTTCCGCTGAACCTGTTTATGCGTAGAGTCGAAAGCTATCTTGGGGCGGCGGGATGATCACCTTCGACGACGTGCACAAGTCCTTCGGTGCCCACGAAGTCCTCAAGGGGATCAACGCCGAGATCACCAAAGGACAGGTCGTATGTCTGATTGGGCCCTCGGGTTCCGGCAAATCGACGCTTCTACGATGTGTGAACGGGCTTGAGACCTATCAGCGCGGTCGCATCAGCATCGACGGCACCGTGGTCGATGCCGCCTCGCCCCAGGTTCACGCCATCTGCACCCGCGTTTCCATGGTTTTCCAACGTTTCAACCTGTTTCCGCACCGCACAGCCCTGGAAAATGTCATGGAAGGGCCGCTCTACGTGCTGAAGGAAAATAGGAAGCAGGTCCGGGAGCGGGCCACGGCATTGCTCAATCGCGTCGGCTTGGCCGATAAGACGAATGCCTATCCCGCGTCATTGTCGGGCGGCCAACAGCAGCGCGTGGCCATCGCCCGCGCCCTGGCGATGCGCCCACAGGCCATTCTTTTCGACGAGCCCACCTCCGCACTTGACCCGGAAACGGTCGGCGAGGTCCTGCAGGTCATGCGCGCGCTCGCAGACGAGAACATGACCATGCTCGTGGTTACGCACGAAATTCAGTTCGCCCGCGAGGTTTCCGATAGTGTCCTCTTTCTCGACGGCGGCCGGATCGTCGAGCAAGGTCCGGCCAAGGACCTCCTTCGACACCCGAAGCACGAACGCACTAGGGATTTTCTTCACCGGGTGATGCACCCCGTCTGACTCTTGGCCGGTGCTGCCTTGTCGCGTCAAAGCTCTGAATTCAGACCTGTCGCTCCGCCGGGGACGAGCCCTCAAACTCTGCGAGAACGGCGCTTAGAGTTCTACGGTCCCAAGGAAATCTGGTCCATGCCGTCTCCTCGGCCGGGTGAATTCGCTTGAGAACTGTTGGCTCAAGTGGAATTGAGATTGGCCAGTCCTTCAAGCCGGCGAGCCAATCCGGGTTATAGACTGTATCGGAATGACGATGCCCTTCATCTGGCATTATGACGACGGTGGAGGCTTCGGGATTTTGCTTGGCGAACCATGCGCCGACCAGGGCTGCGGCGCCGCTGGTCGGGCCCATGAACAGCCCGTGATCGCGAAAAAGCCCATGCGCCATGGCGTAAGCTGGTAATGCGCCCACCCAATGAATATCGTCGATCATCTCATGTCGAACATTGTCCGGCAAAACGCTGTTGCCGAGCCCGCGCAGCATGCGCCTTCCGACAGGCTGGCCGAAGAGCATGCTTCTGTGGGTATCGACAGCAATCATCCTGAGATCTGGAAAGAGCTCACGAAGGAAACCTCCGGTTCCACACAGCGATCCCCCTGTTCCCACGCAGCCGACGAGGCAATCGACGCGGCCGAGTGAACGAACAACGAGATCCGCCAGGCGCGCGTAGGCAAGCCGGTTTTCCGGACTGTCGTACTGTCGTGGCCAATACGTGTCCGGGTTATCTTGCAAGGTCTTCTGAAGGTACTCGAGCCGACCACGCTGATTGCCGTCTCCCTGAGGATCATCGATGGCCATCACTTTGGCACCGAGCTGTTCCAGCCGTCTCTTGAGTTTCACGTCGATGAGGCTGGAGGCCGTGACGAGCGTAAGCCCATACCCACGGGCGGCAGCTAGCATGGCGATGGCCAGGCCGAACGTGCCCGACGTCGTTTCAATGATGTGCCCACCGCGCTTAAGGCGTCCTGATGCTTCTGCACGGTCCACCATGAATCGGGCGGGCAGCAGCTTCATGAGGGAAAAGCAGGCGGCGTTGAGGTTAGGCGCGAGCTGGGCAAATCGCGGTGTTTCATAGGCGCGTAAGTAGTCTTCACCTGCGCTCACTGGATTACTCTCGTTTCGGCGTTAAGGCCAAATGTATGAACATCTGTGAAGCCTGCGCCCCTCAACTGCGTTGCGAGTTCGACGGCGCGCATGGCGGGTCGCGGTGCGGCAGCATCCAGGAGGATGCCGATCAAAGTGCCACTGTGAGCCACTTGCACGCCGCATGCGTCATGCCCGCGCGCTATGTCCAGAACAGTGTTGAAAGCTGCCTTCGGCAGATACCTCTGACTTATCCTGGCGCTGATGGTTGCGACACGTCCAAGCAGGCGGGGATCTTGTTGCCTAATTGAGCGACACGCCAATCCGCGCAGAACACGGAAGACTCCGATTTCCTCACTATCGTAGCGTGCTCGTCGCATGCCCAGCGTGTCGATGGGCCGGGCACTGCCGTCCCTGAAACCCACAACGAGAAAGGGCGGGAACTCGCCTCCGAAATGTTCGATTGTACGGCCATCCCGGTGAGCGAAGAGGAGAGCTTGGTCGCAGTAGGCGATGGCGTCGCTTGCGCCTTCCGCGGCCACCGCCAGTCGCGCAACAGTTGACTGGCGCAGCGCGACGCGCGCCGAAGCCGCGACCGCGCGGATCGACGCAATGACGTCTGCCGTAGAGGAACCGTAGCCGTGCCCTATCGGGATAGAGCTTTCGATCGTCAATTCTCCCCCTCTTCCAGCTACCCCGACATGCTCGAGCGTGAGGGCCGCCGCGCGCGCCGCTTTGATCCGGTTTGCGGGTCGCGGCCGAATGCCATCTTGTTCATCCGGCCAGAAGGTCACTAGCGACTCTTGCGACGTCAGCGGAAGCGTGACGAGTCCGCGACAAAGCCGTCCGTTTTCCGCTTCAAAGACGCCTTGGAGGAATTCCCCGTGATGGGCGTGTGCCCGACCGACTCCTACCACCAGAGGCCACGCGACAGTCTCGTTGTTGATGTTGCTCGAATGTGTCTGCTGGCCGGATCTCGGTGTGCTTGTCTGTATCACCGCATCATCTCCTCACCATGGCATTGGGCGATGATGCGTGCGACTGACCCGTGCTGTCACTCGCCAAATCTTGGTAGTGCCATTGGCAAGCACATCGTGCAAAGATACGGACAAGATTACCCACCAATTGGAGCCTCCAATACTGGACTAAACACAGCAGCACTCGTTTCGGGAACGGTTGGCCATGCGCCAAGCAATCCGAAACGAGTGCGGCCATGCACGGTGTTTTCAGTATTGTTCTTCTAAGGAGGGTTGGACTGCCCACCCTTTGTCAATACTGAGATCTGGCGATAGTCCGCAGCGGCCAAAAGCGCTCAAACGCGTTTTGTCGCCAACTTGACTTTGAGCAGAGATGCGGAGCTCCGTCCAACTCGCGACCCTCAATTATGCACTTGTGGTCGCGGAGGAGGGCAGCTTTCTTCGCGCCTCGCGACGCGCAGGGATCGATCACTCCGCCGTCAGCCGGCGCATACGCGATCTCGAATACGCCATGGGAACGAGGATTTCGCCGCCATGCCCGCGACATCGGCCCAACCCCGGCAGGCGAGCGCTTTCCTGGAGCGTCCGCGCTCCGTGCTGCTCGAGCTTGATGATACTCTCACTCTGGCCAGGACCGCCACCAAAGATGAACATGAAAGCTTTCCATCGGCTCCAACGGAATCATCCTCGCCGGGCGAGGCTTGGATGCAGTCATCGAGTTCGGGCAATCTCATGCAAATGTGACCGTCAGCTTGATAGAGAGTTCTTATCCTTCGCCGAAGGCTGCTCTGGGTGCCACCCAGGCCGACGTCGTCGTGTCCTTCTCCTCCCGATTCACCGGCGGCGCATGCGAACTGACACTGTGGAAAGACACTCTGGCTGTCGTTCTTGCTTCAAATCATTCTCTCGCAAGCCATTCCGTGATCGAGTGGCAGGATCTGGAGCAAGAGACGTTGCTCGTCCGCAGAGGCGAAGCATTTCTGCTCGCCGACGCTGTTGGACGCGGCGTGCAGCATCCTCCAATCCTCGAACATCACGTCAGTGCAGGCATCTTTGCGCCTCGTCGGAAACGGGCTTGTAGTCGCTCTGATCCACGACCGAGATGCCGACAGGGTTCTTAAAGATGCGATCTGTCGTAAGCTGCGGATCGGGGCAAACCAATTCAGATCTCCAGTTTAGCCCGTTGGCGACCCGACAACGCCAATCCTGCCTTACCGATCTTCGTCGCGTTCCTGCGCGATCGGTATTCGTCCTGACAGTTATCCGACCGTCATGGTCGGACAATCAACCCGGTTTCAGAGTCCGTCGTGCCTTGGCGAATGCTCTGTTTATTGTGATGAACCGGGTCAGCATCGGCGGGATCGGTTCCGGGCCAATCTCACAACTAAGGCGTCGGCGCCTTTTAACGCCCTTGCCTCTGCGCGTCTTGCACGGCTGGGCTGCCGGTTTCCTTGCAAAACTGGAACTGTACTCCATAATTGCAAGGATAATTGGACGCCGCATCAGCCTAGAACTCACCGAGACGCTGGACAGCATGCCCGCTGTTGCGCTGCTCGGGCCGCTTCAGGTCGGCAAGACAACCCTGGCGCCGGAAATAGCCGAACGGCGTCCTTCGATCTACCTTGACCTCGAGTCGGACGCCGACCGCGCACGGCTTGCCGAGCCGGAGCTTTATTTGGCCGAGCATCAGGACAAGCTGGTTATGCTCGACGAGGTCCACCGGCTACCGAACCTGTTCCAGAACTGCGCGGGCTGATCGACCGCGGTCGGCTTGGCGGTCGCAAAGCCGGCCGCTTCCTGCCAAAATCTAACGCTTGGCACCCAACTAAACTGCCGCTCAGAGGTGGACAGCGGCTGTTCGTTTTGTCCACCCGAACGGGCAAGGAGCGCCATGTTCAGACATTCGCGGTGCTTCTCCAGAGCGGACGTTAGCTCATCGGTAGGAGTCGACCTGCGGACCATGCCTGATGGTAGGTGTAAGGGAACGGCGTGACCCCCATGCGATGAAGCGGCGGTAGGCCGCCGCTCCGAATTTGAGCGGCCCGTCCGGCAACGCTATAATTGACCGGCAGGGGACATTATCGATGACGCAAATCAGAGCCATGACTGAGCAGGACGTGCCGTCGGTATCGCTGCTCATTGGAGAGTCTTGGCGCAGGACGTACTCGCCAATCATGGGTGCCGAGACCGCGGCCCGGATTTCGGATGAAGATCACACGCTGCAGCGGATTGCGGCGAAACTGACAGACACCAACAAAATGTCGTTCGTGGCAGAACGGCCAGACGGCTCGATTGCCGGCTACGCGATGGCTGAATGAAGCCGGCGACGTCATGCTTGACGGGCTCCACATCGATCAAAGCGAGTACGGCACCGGGCTAGCCGCTAATATATTGCACGCTGTCTTTGCCGCCCATTCCGGCATCCCGAGCATCGCACTCGAAGTGCTCGAGGGAAACGACCGGGCAATGGCCTTTTACCGCAAACATGGTTCGAAGTGATCGATCGCAGGGCCGCGTCGCACGGTGCAGAAGGCCATGCATCGTTGATTATGCGCAAACTGCTATCTCGCGCCTAGTCGGAACTCGCGCATCGAACAGTACATCACGTCTTCCGTCCCCAGCGCACCGGCGGCCTCCCCGCTCGCAATCCAAATAGACGTCTTTCAGCTGTTTGATTGGCATGTCAGCGTGAGCGAACGCGAGATCCCGAGCGTCAGAAGCCGACAATGAAGCCGGACTGATTGCGATCAGCACGGTGCCGAGCGTCACAGGCGAGGGACTTAACAACTGACATGATCATTTTGAGATCCTCCCCAGCTCCCGTCGGTCAACATTCAGTCCTTGGGGTCGCAGGTGTAGTGCCGTTCGAAGGTCCCGTCCGCGCGCCGCTGCTTGTCGAAGCCGCGATGTAAGGCTCGATCGCGCGCTCGTGGACCAGCCAAAGGGGATCTCGGCCGAGGCGTAGCCACTGCCGGCAGCCAACCGTCTCGGGATCGAGGCCGAAACGATCCTGGTGCGCTCGATCGTCGTGCCGGCCGCGCCTGCCTCCGCATGACGGATGGCGCGGCTTCGCAAATCGCACATAATTTCGTCACGTGAGATGCCGATGTCGCCAAGGACGTCATCGGGTAAACGGCTCAACTGGTCCGTTGCCGACAAGAGAGCTTTTCGCTCGGCGCGGAGGCGTAACCACCTGCGAAATGGACCAATGGCGGCAGCATGAATTATAACCATGATCAGATCGTCCCTTCATTGATCTGAATTGACCGGTACGGAACGGCGCGAACGGCACTCCGGGCGAGAGCGTCAGCCGTCCGCGAGGCAAATTAGGCGTAGTGGTCGATGGATTGGTTTTGCCGCGGCGTGCCCATACGGCGGGCGGTGGCTGGCCCCGGGCCACGCATGTAATAAAGCTCCGGGCGGTAGCGCGGCGCGACGAATTTGCGAAACCCCGCAGCAAGTTTTGTGACGGGAGCCAAGAATTTCATGACTGTTCCCTTTCCCTTCGCCGGCTTGCACACGAGCCGGCGGGCCTGACGTTGCAACAAGGATATGACAGTCGAACCAGGCTCGGCTGTGGGAATTCCCACACCGGGGAAAACATTGGCGAAATCCGCTCCCAGTTTGCATCCCGGAAAGCGGGGCCTGCCGGCCATCAAATTTCCTTGGATAGGGAGTAAGGTGAAGTACACTTGATTGAACAAGAGACCGTTGTGACAGGCTCTCTGGCCTTCATCTCAAGACTTTGCGATGCCGACCTCGCCGCGCTGACCAAACGGTGGCACGAGCGCAGCTATCGACACAACGAGCTAATCATTTCCCACGGCGACACTGGTCGCGATGTCTTCTTCCTGCTGGAAGGACGGGCTCGCGTGACACTGGTTTCAGCGGACGGCAGGGAGATAGCGTATCGCGATGTCGAACCGGGTGACATTTTCGGGGAGCTCGGAGGCATTGACGGGATTGCACGCTCTGCCAGCGTAGTCGCGCTGGAGGCAACCCGCGCTGCACGGCTGTCCGGCACAGCATTCCGGGATATCGTGATGACCCACCCGACTTTTGCCTGGATGCTGCTTGAGCATCTGTCTGCCCAGCTCCGGCGCATGACCGAGCGGGTATTCGAATACAGCACTCTGGTGGTGCGAAAACGGCTGATCGTCGAGCTCCTGCATCGGGCGGAGAAAGCCGCACTCGTGGACGGCGAGGTGTCCGTAAGCCCGGCACCGACGCATTCCGAGCTGGCGGCAACGATGAGCACGCACAGGGAAGCGGTCTCGCGCGAAATGAGCGACCTCGCCAAGAGAGGCCTGATCGAAAAGCGCGGCAGCAGGTTATTGCTGCATGACGTCTCGGCACTACGGGCGCTGGTCGACAAGAAGGAATAGCGAAGGCTGTCGCTGCGGCGGGGGGCACCGCACGTTTCATACTCCTCGGCCGCAAGTGATTATTCGTTCCGGCAAACCGGGCAACCTAGCGTGCCAGCGCGCGGGTCGGGCTTTGATCACTTCACCCCTTGCAAGAATCATGACTCGGCTTCTTGATGCGGGCACGGAACGTTATCCCCAGCCTGCTTGCAGACTTACAAGGGCGGATCGAAGGGTGAAGCCGCATGGACGTTAAATACCAGATCTTCGTCAGCTCGACCTATGCCGATTTGGTGGACGAAAGACGGTCGGTCATCGAGGCCGTTCTTAACCCTCGGGCATATTCCTGTGGGGATGGAGGCATTCCAAGCCAGCGACGACACTCTTTGTCATCCCGGCCGGTGCGGACGAAGCGTTCGAGGCTTCGTTGCAGGACATGATCGCGAACCGGCCAGAGATGGGTGCGTGGACCTGGCGGGTCGGTGACGGGGAGATGCCGGCCCTTCCAAGGCTGGGACGACATCTCAGATTTCCATCGATGTCGTGAATCGATTGGCGGCTATCGATTCAGACAACGCGTTGGACAAGGATCTCCGCTGTCTTGGACCATGACGCTATGGTGAGGGGTGATCAGCGATCGTCTTTTTCGGTGAGCATGCTGCGGGTTTACCGCCGCCGAGGCGCACGTCTTCGAGCAGATCGCTGCCGGCAGGACGACGCTGGAGACGCCAGCGGCGCTTGGGATCCGGCGCACGACCGTTTAAGACACATCTCGAGCACATCTTCCTCAAGACGGGAGCAAGCCGCCAGGCCGATCTCATCAAGCTCGCCCACTCGCTGGCTATACCGCTGTAATAGGCTCTGCAATTGGTGTGTGATGTCGGAACGGATCGCAGGCGGACTCTGCGGCGGGCGTCTTCTTGGAACCGGCAACCACTGCGGCCACGTCGCGCGGCGGACACTGTCTGCGTGTCAGCAAGGTCCGGTTCGGGTCACGGAGCGACGCTTCATGCCGGCGCCGCTCCGCGTAGCCTATAGTTCGACTTGCTCGGAAATCGCCAGCGCGTCATCGACCTCTATCCCGAGGTAGCGGACGGTGCTCTCCAGCTTCGTGTGACCGAGTAGCAGCTGGACGGCGCGGATGTTGCCCGTTTTCTTGTAGATTTGTGATGCCTTTGTCCGCCTCATTGAGTGTGTTCCGTATCGCTTTGGATAGAGACCGATGCTGGATACCCATCTGCCTACGATCCTCCCATACTGCCTCGTAGACATGTGCGGCTTAGCGCGAACCCGGCTCGGGAAAAGGAAATCCGTTTCGGTCAGGCCTCGGCCTGCGATCCATGCACTGACGGCTGCGCGTGTCTGCTCCGTGATCTCGAACTGCACTGGCCGCCCTGTCCTCTTCTGTACGATAACCGCCCGAAGCGCCCGATGCGGGCTCGCGCATTGTAGCGCCTCCGGAGCCGACAATGAGGGGTACTTCAATAGGTCGGATGCCGGCTCTCCCGTTGAAGCTGACCGCGGTAATGGGCGCAGTCGCGCCACAGGCTGCCATCAGGGTTGCTACTGGCAGAACGCACACTTTCTCCCCGTTGCGGGCGGATTCGAGATCGGTCGTGGCTGGGATGCTT
>NZ_JAMYVK010000059.1:0-40477 GCF_040323975.1 Mesorhizobium sp. M0019
CGAAGCCGGTGAAGTTGCCGTTGGCGTCGGTGAAGACATAGGGTTTCGCATCGCCCATGGTTCCGACGCTGATCATCGTCGGGTCAATGAGATTGTAGGGGTTGTCGGCCGACCGGGACGGCCCAGACGTCTCGAACAGACTGACGCCGGCTATCATGACGGCTGCCATGGCCAGACTGCATTTTGCCAGATGGCGCCTGCTCAAAATCATTTGCATGTTATCTCCCATTGGATTTGGCCGAACCTCGGCGTGCGTTCCCAACTCAACGCCTCATTCCGACCGACTGACGCGTCTCCCGCCGGAGTACCACCGTCTTGCGTCACAAATGAGAACGTTCTCATAAACCTAACACCGCCTCCTCCTTTCGTCAATTGCAGGTGAATTTCTTGGAGGATGGCATCGGCTCACGCCGAAGGGCCGCAGCGCGGATTATCTCCAACGTGGCCTTTCCGATGTCGATTGCTGCCGGATAACCCACCGCTCCGTAGTGCAGACACGTGACCGCAGCAGCCTCCGCTGCGTGCCTCAGTACGTCCGCAGGCGCTTCTCCCTTGAGCAGCCCAAACAGCGTTCGGGCAATGAATGTATCGCCGGCGCCCAGCGTATCGACGGGGCGGATCAGCGGCGCCGGGGTGTAGAAGGAGTCGGAAACATTATGGAGAACAGCACCGGCCCTCCCGCAGGTTACCAAGACCCACCGAGAGCCGAGTTCAAGCAGCTCGGAGGCGATCGCTTTGAGCTCCGCGTCGGCGAGACCTTCGCCCGAGATGGACGCCAGGAAACAATGGCGGCCAATGTTCCGTCGATGTTCCTGCTCCCTGCGCGTGGAAAAATCATAAGATAGTAGGGCTTTACTCGATGCAGCGGCCACCCAGGGGTCCAGGCCGCTGGACTGGCCGATATGAACAGCCTGATAGCCCGACAGGAAGTCCAGATCCTCTTGCACCGGGGCGAACATAGAAACGCCGAGATCGAAGTTCACGAAAACGCGTTCGCCGCTGCTGTGGCCGATCAGGCAATAGGCGGTCGGGCCGTCGAGGCGGCGCAGCCGCTTAATGTTTACGTGTTCCGCCTTCAGCGCCCGGTGGATCAGATCGCCGGCCCCGTCCCTACCGATCGCTCCGACATAGGCCGACTGCCCACCGAAGCGGCTTATATGGACCGCGACATTCAGGCAGTTTCCGCCCGGATACATCTCGGCGCGTGTTAGGTAGCAATCGACCACGTTGTCGCCCATCGCGGCAATCTTGACCATCAAGGAACTTTCGGATTAGAAATAGTGTGAGAACGTTCGCATATGCGGTGACTGCCTGTCAATCAGGCGCCGTCGCCAGCTTCATCGCTTGAAAGGATCACCAATGATTTCTGCCCCGCCCGCCGATGTTCAAAGCGCCTTGGCCGCTGTTGCTGGCAAAGCGTTTTCGCACGTATTCCTCGTGGCGTGCGGCGGCTCGCTCTCCATCATGATGGCAGGCGAATACTTCGTCGATCGACACGGTGGCACACTGGCCTGCGACGTCTACAATGCGGATGAGTTCGTCTGCCGCGATCCGCGGCGGTTGGGACCTGATACGCTCGTTGTCCTTTGCTCGCAGACAGGAACAACCAAAGAGACGGTCCGGGCGGCCAGTCATGCAAAAGGTCGAGGCGCAACGACGATCGGCATGACGCTCGATCTGACATCGGCCCTGGCGCAGGTTGTCGACCATGCGGTCGTCTACCAAGCCTCCTACACCACGGGCAAGCCGATCGATGCTGCCTACGGCAACTACGGCGTGCTCTACATGCTGCTTGCGGGTCTCATCGATGCCCAGGAAGAAGCTGGGTTGGCCGCGGACCTGCTGATCAGCCTCGGCAGTCTTCAACCGGCGATCGAGCGCGCGCACCAAACCTATGCCAACCGGTTCGAGGCATTTGCCCCTCGTTTCGCCCCCCAAACGGCAATCTACACGCTTGCCAGCGGTGCCTGCTATGGTGCGGCCTATTCCTACGCCATCTGTGTCCTGATGGAGATGCAGTGGTACGATTCGCAGGCAATACACGCGAACGAATTCTTTCATGGCCCATTCGAGGTTGTGGACAGGGATGCTTGCTTCATCGTCCTGCTGGGCCTGGACGAAACGCGGAGGCTCTCCGAACGCACCCGCGATTTCCTTTTCAAACACGGCAGCGCCGAGAACATCCTCACGCTCGACGGCGCAGAACTCGACCTGACCGGGATGGTCGATCGCTTCAAGCCGTATCTGGTGCCCTTGGTCTTCTTCGATACGCTGTGGCGCTTTGCCTACCAGCTGGCTGACTTGCGCAACCAGCCGATGCTGGAAGGCCGACGCTACATGAAGAAGCTGACCGACTATTAGGCGATGCCGGCATTGCCCAGCTCCGCGGTCAAACCTGAACCGAGTAGGAACAAACAACCCATGACTTCATCCCCCAAGCCTCGCCGCGTCGTCGTTGTCGGAGCAGGCATTTTCGGCGCCTCCTCGGCGCTGCATCTGGCACGGCTCGGTTTGGACGTGACCATCGTCAACGACGGCGCGCCTGCCAATGGAGCATCCGGGCGCTCGTTGTCTTGGCTGAACTCTGCCCGGCGAGAAGATACGCCGTATTTTCGCCTGCGGATGGCCGGGATCGACCGCTATCGCACGCTAGCAGCCACGCGCCCAGAAACGGCTGCGTGGCTCCGCTTCGACGGCGGCCTGACCTGGGACGCCGATGACGAAGCGAACCAGATCGCGTCGATCTGTCAGCTCGAACAAAGTATCGGCTATGATGCGATCCTGCTCGGTCGCGCAGAAGTCGCCGCGGTGACACCTGGCGTGAACGCTGGTGCAATCACCCAGCAAGGCGCCATTTTCAATCCGGGAGAAGGATGGGTCGATCTGCCATCCTTGATCGATCTGCTGCTCAGTGAATTCCGGGCTCGCGGTGGCAAGCTCATTCAGGACGCGGGTCTCGTGCGGATAGATATCGGCGGCGGTCGCGCATGCGGCGTCGTCACTGCCCATGGTATGAAGATCGACGCGGATGCGGTGCTGCTTGCCGTCGGGCCGGCCACGCCCACCATGCTCGCCGAAATAGGCGTCCATGTCCCCGACGCAACCCCCATTTCATTGCTCTTGAAGACCAAGCCGGTCAAGAGCGCGCTCCGCGCGGTGCTGAACACGCCGCGCGTGGCCGTGCGCCCAACGCCCGACGGTGCATTTGTCCTGGATTCGGCATGGTCGGAAGAGGAAGTCATCGTCAACTCCGACGGCACCCATACCGTTCACGATGAGACCGTCCAAGGTCTGCTCGATGAAGCCAGTGCCGTGCTCGAAGGCAATCCCCGGCTCCAACTCGCCAGCTATGGTGTAGGCCCGAAGCCAATCCCCGGCGATGGCGAACCGGTGCTTGGCGCTATCGAGACAATCGCCGGCATTTACGTCACCTTCAGCCACAGCGGCGCCACGCTTGGACTGATCGCCGGCGAATTGCTTGCCAGGGAGATCGCCTCCGGCAATCCGCATCCCATGCTTGCTAGCTTCCGCCTGCACCGTTTCGGCTGAAAGGCCAATCGACCTCAATGTCCAGCCGGCCAGGCGCCGCCGCGGCATCTCACATTCACATTGGCAGGGATTATCAAGTTCGCTGAATGCACGAATGTCCGTATCTTATAGGCTGAACGCTTCGCGAAGCACCGCCAGGCTCAAAGCGCAGGTCGTTAGCTCGTTACTAAGACTAGATGCTCGTCTGTTCGGGCTAAATTTCAGTAGCGCGCCTTGCAGACTTATATCCAAATGCTCCAGAGGGCACGGTTTAGCTACCAGATCTGGGGCTGCATAATATGCAACTTTTGACGGCAAAGCGTGAGCGCTGTTTTCAGGCCACGTCCTTGAACTCGGGGTGTGGATGTAGGCTCAGGGCAGGAGGTCTTCGATCTCGCTTCCGTCAACGGCAGACGAGCGGCCCGACCCAGGCGAATAGTTGCTGCGGGGACAAGCCGTATCGCCGGGCCACCGCGCTCACGGTCTCGCCGGCTTCGTAGCTGTCCGCCACGATCCGCGCTTTCTCCTCCGGCAACCATTCGCGCCGCCGGCCGGTGCCCGTGAAAACCTCGAACCGTCGCGCAGGCTCAGGATCGCTGGACTTAAGCGCCATCTTTCGTATCGGCTTTGAGGGATGATGTTCGGAGCCTTTGAGGGCTTCGACATACGACCGCCGGCAGTAGAACCAGAACCGCTATTTGTTGCGGCGGTGATTGCAGCGCCGAGGCCTGAACCAGCGGCAAGGCCGCGCCGGCCGCGGAAGCAGAAGGCCGTCCGGGATGCCGGCGCGATCGAACTGGAGATCAACGGCATCGCCATGCGGGCCGGCCGTGCCCCCGACGCAAGGACGGTGGTCGGCGGCGCCGCACCATTCGCCTGGAAAAGAGCCGCCCGATGGTCGTCGGTCTCGAACCCTGGCTGCGCGAGAAGCTCGGTCTGATCAGCCAGAAGACAAAGCTCGCCGAGGCGATCCGTTACACGCTCTCGCGTTGGGAACGGCCTCTCGGGCTTCCTCGACGATGGTCGCATCGAGTTCGACAGCAACACCGTCGAGCGCTCGATCCGTCGCGCTGGACCGCAAAAACGCACTCTTCGCAGGCTCCGACGGCGGCGCCGAGCATTGGGCCGTGGTCACCTCACTGATCGAAACCTGCAAACCCAACGGCGTCGAGGCTCCGCGGCTACCTCACCGACGTCCTCACTAGGATAGTCAACGTCAGAACACCGCTTACGATCAAACACTGGATGCGCCAAGCTCAGAAGCGTACCGTTGAGGACACTTGGCGCCACATTGGCCACCTCGTCACAACGATCGAGCGCGCCGAATGCAACAACTACTTCACAAGCGACGGATATGTTTCCGTCAAACGTGGAAGACTCTAGGCGGGAAAATGACTGATTGCAATTTGGCTTGACGGGTGCGCGATCGGCACGATGCTGCACGTTAGATGCAAAATCTCGATGCTCGACTGAAGTAGTACCTATGCTTGTTCTGGTGTCCTATCTGTGCGCTTGGCGAGGAGGCGCGTGAGCCAGTCGGGGTCCATCTCCGGAACCGACGAGAGCAACAATTCCGTGTAAGCCGGATAAGGTGGCGACAGCACTTGCGACTTTGGCCCTTGCTGGACCACTTTGCCCTGCCACATGACGACGATTTCGTCAGCGATCGCCTTAACCGTCGCGATGTCGTGGGTTATGAAGAGATAGGTTACCTGGGTCTCGTTCTGCAGGCGCATGAGGAGGGTGAGAATTTCTTCTTGCACTATCTGGTCGAGAGCCGACGTAACTTCATCGCAGATGATAAGCTGCGGCTCGGCGGCAAGCGCCCGGGCAATCGAAATACGCTGCTTCTGCCCGCCCGAGAGTTCGCTCGGCAGGCGATCGATGTATCTCTCATCGAGCTCGATCATTTCGAGCAGTTCGACCACCTTGCGGTCGCGCGCCTGGCCGCGGATACCAAGGTAGAATTCGATTGGTCGGCCAATGATATCGCGAACCCGCTGGCGTGGATTGAGGGCAGTGTCGGCAGACTGGTAGATCATCTGGATCTTGCGCAGCATATCCTTTTCACGATCTTTGAGTGTCGTCGGCAGCATCTTGCCGTCGAAGACGATCTCGCCATTAGATGGCGGCAGAAGGCCGGTAATGACGCGCGCCAAAGTCGATTTGCCGGACCCACTCTCACCTACCACAGCCACGGTGCGCCCACGCGGCAGGTTGATCGTCACATCGTCCAGGACCTTGACCACAGAGTAACTGGCATCGATGTTCTTCATCCGGACCAGCAGGTCGTCACCGGTCGACTCGGACTTCGCCAGCTTCCGCACCGCCCAGAGGCTCTTGGTGTAGGCTTGGGTCGGCGCGGTCAAAATTTCGCGGGTGGGCGCCTCCTCGACCGGAAGCCCGTGGCGCATCACCATGATGCGATGCGCCATCTGCGCGACCACGGCGAGATCGTGGGTAATGTAGATCGCGGCGGTATGGAACCTTTCCACGATATCGCGCATCGCCGCCAGCACTTCCACCTGCGTGGTGACATCCAGCGCCGTCGTTGGCTCGTCAAAGATGATCAGATCCGGCCTGCAAGACATCGCCATGGCCGTCATGGCGCGTTGCAACTGGCCGCCCGAAACCTGATGCGGATAGCGATCGCCTATTGTCTCGGGCTGCGGCAGCTGCAGGAGCCGGAAAAGATTACGAGCGTCGGTCTCCGCCTCTTCGCGCGCCAGAATCTTGTGGTCGACGGCGGTTTCAACGGTCTGGTCGATGAGTTTGTGCGCCGGGTTGAAGGAAGCGGCGGCACTCTGCGCCACATAGGCGATGCGGGAGCCCATGATGGCACGCTTCTCGGCTTCGCTCGCATTCAGGAGGTCGATGCCGTCGAAGACGATGGAACCGGAGACGAAGCGACAGCCGGGCCGCGCGTAACCCATCGCTGCCAGACCGAGCGTCGACTTGCCGGCGCCGGATTCGCCGACGAGGCCCAGCACTTCGCCTGCCTTCAGGGTAAGATCGACGCCCTTGATGATGGGATGCCAGGCATTGTCCGACTCGCCATCGATCTTAAGACCGCGAATCTCGAGAAGGGTCTGACCCTTGACGCGCTTCTTGCCCGCATCCCGCGTGATGTCAGTGCCCATCGCGAAGCCCGCTCGTCTTGTTCAGAAGCCAGTCTACGACGAAATTGACAGCCACGGTGAGGAGCACGATCGCGCCGGCCGCATAGAGCGGCGTCAGGTTGCCGTAGGTGATGAGCGATTTGTTCTCCGACACCATCGAGCCCCAATTGGCCGTTGGCGGTTGAATGCCGACGCCCAGGAACGACAGCGCGGAGATGGTGAGGAACACGAAGCAGAACCTGAGACCGAACTCGGTTATGAGCGGCGCGACGATATTGGGTATGATTTCCTTGAAGATGATCCAGCCAATGCCTTCGCCGCGCAGTATGGCTGCTTCCACGAAGTCCATCACCACCACGTTTAGAGCGCTAGCGCGGCTCAGACGAAATACGCGGGTGGCGTCAAGCATCGCCAGAATGACGATGAGGTTAGCCATGCCTTTGCCGAAAATGGCAAGCAGCATCAGCGCGAAGATCAGCGCCGGCATTGCCAGCAGTGCGTCGGCGATGCGCGACACGATCTGATCGAACCAGCCACGGTTGAGGGCCGCAAGCACGCCGACGGTCACCCCTACGAAAAAGGAGATGAGCGTCGCGATGAGGGCTACGCCAATGGTGTTGCGGGCGCCGTAGATCAAGCGCGAAAAGATGTCCCGACCGATTTGATCCGTTCCAAGCAGGAAGTCCGCATGCAGTCCGCCCGGCAGGTAGGCTCTGCCGACGATTTCCGCTTGCCCATGCGGGGCGATCAATGGCGCCAAAATCGCACAGATCGCATAGATCACTATTACAATCATGCCGAACCACGCGCTGACCGGTGCCTTGGCGAGTTCGCGCTGCACCGTCATGACGCGACTGGGGCGTGAACGCATTTGTCTGGATCGACTTAGGCTCATTTCGGATGCAACAAACGGGGGTTGGTCACGATGCCGATGATGTCCGCGATCAGGTTCAGGAGGATGTAGGTCAACGCAAAGATCAACGTGCAACCCTGCACAACAGGCACGTCGCGGCTGGAGACTGCGTCGACCATCAATTGTCCGATGCCAGGATAGACGAAGACGACTTCGACCACCACGACGCCAACAACCAGATAGGCGAGGCTGAAAGCGATGACGGTGACAATCGGTCCCCAGGCACTCGGCAAGGCGTGATGCAAGATCACTCTAGCGGGCGAAATGCCCTTGAGGCGGGCCATTTCGATATAGGGGCTGGCCAGCAGGTTGATGATCGCGGCTCGCGTCATACGCATCATGTAGGCGATGATGACCAGCATAAGCGTGAGAGACGGAAGCGTGGCGCGGTATACGTGCTCCCAGAATGGTGTCGAGGGATCGACAGTGGACAGCGAATAGAACCAGCGGTGCTTGATGGCGAAGAATACAATCAACACGTAGGCGATAAAAAATTCTGGCATCGCAATGGTGGTCAGCGTGGCGGCGTTGATCATACGGTCGAACCAGCTGTTGCGGTGGAGCGCCGTCACGACGCCAAGAAACAGCGACAAAGGGACCGCTACAACGGCAGTCATGATCGCAAGGAAGAAAGTGTTGTAAAGGCGTGGCGCAATCACATCGGTGACGCTGCGTTTGATGCTGCCGTCAACGCCGGCATAGGAGTCACCGAAATCGCCCCGCGACGCGTTTGCGACCCACTCGACGTAGCGCACGAAGGCTGGACGATCGAGCCCGAGCTGATGGTTAAATGCCGCGACTGTTTCGGGTGTCGCGCTCTGGCCCAGGACGGCCTCGGCGAAGCCGCCAGGCAACATCGACAGCGAAGAGAAGATGATTATGGTTACCAAGAACAAGGTCAGCAGGCCCAGCCCTATACGCTGCAACACTGTCCGCAAAACCGGATGCATCAAGCTCCAACCAATCATCTACGGACACATGTCACGAACATCCTCGCCCTTATCCCTCTGTGTGAATCCAATTCGGCTGAACCGGTGACCCATACCTTGGGAGGCGATCATTGGCGCGGCCGATGAAACAGTGACGTTCCGGAGTCGAGGATCCAGTCCAATACAAAGAGGCTGGCGTCGCCTTGGCGACGCCAGCCTCGCCATTTTAGCCTTCGAACCACCAGCGTTGATAGGCTCGACCACCATCAAGCTGCCATTCCGAAGACACGTTCGATTGATGTTGCACGCGCTCATTGCGCGCAGCGAGGAAGCTTTGGAAGAACGCAACGATCGTACCAGAATCGTCGTGGCAAAGCTGCTGCATCTCCTTGTACATTTGCGCGCGCTTTTTTTCGTCGAGCTCCCCTTTGGCAGACAGGAGAAGCTGTTGGAACCGGTCGTTTTGCCACCGCGTATTGTTCCAGGCCGCTCCTTGTCTGAAGAAGGTCGAGAATACCATGTCGGGGGTCGCCCGTTGGCCATAGTTGCCGCCAGCAAAAGGCTTCTTGCCCCACACGTTCGACCAATAGGAGTCGGTCGGCTCGTTCACGACATCGAGCTTTATGCCTGCCTTCTCTGCACTCTGCTGATAGATATTTGCGATATCGATCGCGCCGGCATAGACGGCATCGCTCATGGACAGGCTTACCGCGAGACCTTCAGCGCCAGCCTTCTTGAGGTGGAACTTAGCCTTGTCCGGGTCATACTCGCGCTGTTCCAACTCGGCGTAATACAGAATGTTGGGCGCGATCGGCTGATCGTTGCCGATCGTGCCATGTCCCAGCGCGATTTTTTCCAGAACCGCTCTTCTGTCCAAAGCGTATTTCAGTGCTAGCCGTACATCGACGTTGTCGAAGGGTACGGCCGAGCAGTCCATATCGATGGTAACCTGGGTGCCGCTGGGGACCTCGTCCACGACGACGGAGGGCGCGCTCTTCAGCATGTCCAGCACCTTTGGATCCGGATCCGCGATCACATCGGCGATGCCGCTCACGAGGCTGTTCATCCGGGCAGT
Source organism: Mesorhizobium sp. M0019 (assembly GCF_040323975.1). Lineage (NCBI taxonomy): Bacteria > Pseudomonadati > Pseudomonadota > Alphaproteobacteria > Hyphomicrobiales > Phyllobacteriaceae > Mesorhizobium > Mesorhizobium sp. M0019. The sequence continues at coordinate 9,565 of NZ_JAMYVK010000059.1, forward strand.
GACGTCGTTGATGCCGAGAAGCTGCACCTCGTCGAAATAAGATTCCCGGTGATACTTGTCGTGCCGAACGAAGTTCGCCTGGACGCCGGGCTGGAACGATGCCAGCTTATAAGGCCCTGCACCAATTCCCGACGTCGCGTTCACCTTGCCTGAGGCGTCGGCGGGCATGATCGCGATGTGATAGTCAGCGAGGATCGCGGGCAGGTCCGCCGTGCCAACCTTCAGGGTGATGACGACGACGCCCTTTCCGTCCGTCTTGATCGACTCGACGTCGCTCAAAAGCCCTTTCGCGCCCGATTTCGAATCGGGTCCAAGGTGGTGATTGAGCGAGGCCACGACATCATCCGAAGTCAGCGACTTCCCATTGTGGAACTCCTGGCCTCTCGCCAACGTGAATCTCCAACTCTTAGCATCGGGAGTGGCCTCCCAGGATTCGGCCGAGTCCGGTCCGATCTTATTGTCGGGCGTCACTTCGGTAAGGTATGTGCCCCAGATGTGCGGGGATTGGATCGCGAACGCGCCTTGGGCTTGTGCGGGATCGAGCGTGTCCGTCGTGTTGGCATCGCCCACGGCCGCGCGGAAGGTGCCGCCCTTCTTGGGCGTCGCCGCTGCCACTTGGGTGCTCCACAAGGCAGTGGCCGACGGCACGCTAAAGCCCAGCGCAAGGGCGCCCTGCATGAATTGACGCCGCGAAAGAGAACCTGTCTTGCTTTGGACGACGAGATTTGAAAGATCCGTTTTGTTCATTTGATCATTCCCCTATGATGTCTCTCTGGTTGTTATTTCTCTTGCGGATCGCTTCCCTCGAAAGCCATCCGGATGGTTGGCCAAGCTCGGGTCGCACTTTCAGAAATCCTTGCAAAGCCGCAGCGAGTCAAAAATCGCGGCATGGATGTTTCGGCTGGCGACTGCATCGCCGACACGAAAAAGCATGAATTCGCCTTGCTGATTGAGCTCGAGATTTTGCTGCGAACCGCTCAGCAGGGCGTCCTGGTCCGTCACGCCGTCGTTGCGCGAGTGTTGGCGGCATTCCTCATAGACTTCATCGACCGGCAGCGTCCCGCGCTCGACAACGACGTGGTCGACCAAGCGCTCGATGTCAGGCCCGCCATACTCGTTAGAGAACGTGACTTTGAGCTTGTTGCCTTGACGCTCGATACGCTTGATCCGGGAGTCCGGAGTGATCTTCACGCCCTTTCGATAGAAATGCTCCAGGAAGATCGAGAAGTTCTGCGCTGCCATGTCGTAGGCGGCAGACCTGTCAGGCGTCACATATTCGACCTTCGTGTCAGGCCGCCCCGCCAGATGATCCGCGCATGATGGCGCGGCCGGCTGCCCATTGTCGTCATATACGAGAATGTCACCGACCAGAGGCGGACCCGTCAGCGCATCCCAAACGCTTTGAGCCATCTCGCCACCCGGCACGAAATCGGTGTCTGGTATACCGCCTGTGGCGATGATGACAATATCCGGGTTGAGTTCCCGTATTTCGGCCAAGCCCGCCATCGTATTCCAACGAATATCGACACCCAAGTCTTGAAGTCGCTCGCCATACCAATCAACGATGCCGATTAAATCACGGCGCCAACCCGCCAGCGCGGCAATCCTGATCTGACCGCCCAGCTTGCTTCCTGCTTCAAAGAGCGTCACCTGATTGCCGCGCTCGGCGCTGACGCGTGCGGCCTCCAGGCCAGCCGGTCCACCCCCAATGACGACGATCTTTTTCAACGCGCCACTCCGCTCGATGACGTGTGGCATTGTGGCTTCACGCCCTGTCGCCGCGTTGTGCAGGCACAAAGCGTCCAACCCCTGCGACACGCGGTCGAGACAGTAACTCGCGCCGACGCACGGGCGAATTTCATGTTCCTTCTTTTCCTGAATCTTCCTGACGATATGGGGATCGGCGATGTGCGCACGGGTCAGGCCGACGAGGTCGAGAATACCCTCGGCAATCGCGTGCCTTGCGGTGGCAACATCAGCGACCCGGCATGCGTGGATCAACGGCGTCTTCACGAATTTCCGGAACTCGGCCACCGTCGCAAGCCAAGGGGCTAAGGGGGACCACATGCCAGGAATTTGCAGCGCAAGCCCGTAGTGGCTCTCGATATGACCGAAATTGACGTTCATGTAGTCCACGAGGCCCGTCTCGGAGATCATCTGAGCGGCCTCGATACCTTCGGAAAGGCCGTATCCCTGGTCCCAATCTTCGCTGGCAGCCAACCTGATCCCGACAATGTAGTCATCGCCAACTCTCTCACGGACTTCCTGGAGAAGCTCGAGCGTGAAACGGATTCGGTTGCGCAGCGATCCGCCGTACTCGTCACTTCGCAAGTTCGTGGCAGGAGACATGAACTGCCCCGGCAGATGACCGTGGGACAGGATCTCGACGCCGTCGAGTTCGCCTTCCCTGCAACGGTTCGCAGCGGCGGCGTAGGCCGCGACAATTCTCTTAATGTCGTGAGTGTCGATCGCACGCGGAATTGCGCGATGGCTCGGTTCTTTAACCCGCGAGGGGGCAACCACCGGAAACCAGTTTCCAGCGTTCCAGGTCGTGCGGCCGCCAAGGTGGGAGATTTGGCCAATGATGCCACACTGATGGCTATGGATGCGTTCTGAAAATTCCTGGAAGTAGGGAATGATTTCGTCAGTGCTGACGTCGATTTGCCCGAAAACCGACGGTGTATCCGCTGAGATGAATGACGACCCGCCAAACATCGTCATCCCGATGCCGCCCTTCGCCTTCTCCTCGTGATACAATTGGTAACGGAGCTTAGGCTTGCCGTCCTCGACGTAGTTTGGAGCGTGCGGAGTGCTGACTACACGGTTCTTGAGCCGGAGGTTTTTCAGCTGGAACGGCTGGAGAAGTGGATCTGTAGCTGGCACTATCTTACCATATATTGGTGGGGGGAACGGCTGGCGAAGGTTCGAAGCTTAGCGAGCTTGGATATATATGACATGCGTTTCGGTGAACTCGTAAAGTCCGTGCTTACCATCGGCGCCGCCGATCCCGGACTTGCGACGACCCGCATGAAATCCCTGCATGGCCTCGAAGTTTTCCCGATTGATGTAGGTTTCGCCGAACTTCAGGTCACGACATGCGCGCAGCGCGAAATTGATGTTGTTCGTGTAGATGGAGGACGTGAGCCCATAGTCGGAATCGTTGGCAAGGTCGATCGCCTCGTCCAGGCTGCCAACCGCCTGTATCGGCAAGACGGGTCCGAATGTCTCACGCCGCATGATGTCCATTTCGGCGCGCGCACCGACGATCAGCGTTGGTTCGTAGTGGAATCCGCTAGGCCGGTCTGCGATTTTTCCACCGGTGACGACCGTGGCGCCGTCGCTGCGTGCTTGCTCGACCGCGCGTCCGACCTTGTCCAAACCAGCCTGGTTGATGAGTGGCCCCATATGAAGATCTTCTTCCACCGAAGGATCCCCATATCGCGTCGCCCGGAACAGCGCCTGAAGCTTCTCGACTAGGGCATCGTGCAGCCGATGTTCGACATAGACACGCTCAGCGCAATTGCACACTTGCCCAGTATTGATGACGCGGGAATCATAGATGGCCTTCGCCGCTAGATCGAGATCAGCATCGGCCAGAACGATGGCCGGGGCCTTGCCTCCGAGCTCAAGATTCACGCGTGTGAGGTTCTTTCCGGCGGTCTGCATGATATGTGCGCCGGTGGCGATGCTACCGGTGAATGTGACCAGGTCAATTTCCGTGTGGGCGACCAGCGCCTCACCGGTTGTCGCTCCCCGGCCGCCGACAAGATTGAAAACGCCGGCCGGAAGGTCGGTTTCAGCGACAAGCTCGGCGAACATGAACGCGTTGATCGGCGTCTCCTCGCTTGGCTTGATGACGATCGTGTTGCCCGTGACGAGCGCGGGTGCGAGCTTTCGGGCGATCAGAAAAAAGGGGAAGTTCCATGGCAGAATGCCCGCCACCGTCCCGATCGGCTTGCGCAGGAGGAGCATCGTCTCATTCGGACGATCGCTGGTCAGCACTTCGCCTTCCAGCCGCCGCGCCCACTCGGCCATGTAGTCAATATAGTCGGCAGTGAAATCGACCTCGACCTGAGCAAGCCCTCGGACCTTCCCCTGCTCCCTGACGATAATGTCGGAAAGTTCCAGGCGGCGCCCGCGGATATTGGCGGAGATTTGCCGCAAATATCCGGCTCGCTGCACAGCCGGAAGCTTCTCCCAAGTAGGTTGCGCCTTGTGGGCGGCTCTGACTGCGGCGTCCACTACGTCCGGGCCGCTTTCCGGAACGCGCCCGAGCGAAGCGCCGTTCGCGGGATTGGTCACCTCAATATAGCGAGACGAACCTTCAACAAATGTTCCATCGATGAAATTGCGATAATCACGCAGCCCAACCTTCGAAACTTCGACAGGCGCGCGTGTTTCACTAAGCACCGACATGCATTTCTCCCTTAAGCAGGGTTGGCGTGAACAAGTTCACTCCCTATCTTGAATAGTAGGCTGACTTGCTTTCGCTTCGATGTCATGGGCCAGGCCAAATTTCCGATGACGAAGTGGCTCACCAGCGAGCCATCGCTCTCATACCAAGAGGCTGCTGGTGCGAGAGCCTAGTTTCTAAGAGTCATCCTGGCGTGAAGGGACCGCCAGGGACACATGCGTGCTGCCACACCTTGCCGCAGTTGGACACGCGCATCAAAGTGCCGCTGTCCGTGCTCACGACCACACGCCCATTCTTCGTCGGGACTATTCTAAGGGCGATTTTGCGGAAGAAATTCGCCTCCGACCATTGGAAAAAATGTTCCAACTGATTGAAGCCCTCTGGGTATCAATACTCTCATGGCTTCCGCTTCAGTCCATACAGGTTCAGCTTCCGCTTCATTGTGGCTCTGCTGACATTCAACGCTCTAGCTACTCCAGAAACGTTGCCTTTGTTTCGCACGAGTGCACGGCGAATGGCCCCACGCTCGGCATTTGCCAAACCGTCCTCTCGGTCACCGAGAAGGTCCATGGCAGAGACGCCCTCACGCAAGTGCTTGTCCGTCAGCTTAAGTGTTAGCCGCGCCGAACGTGTCGCACCAATAACGACGTCATCAGCATCAACCGCTAGCAGTCCGGTTCCCGAACGCTGCCGGTCAGGAAGGGACACTATCCGAGCGGTGGGGAACTTGTGGTGAAAGTGATCAATCTCAATTTGACGCGCGGCCTCCGATACCACGGCAAGAGCAAAACTCGAGAAAATACCGGTCGCGGCCGTTCCGTAAAGCGATATATCCAACGCTCCTGCCACAAGTCCCGCATGATCGAAGATTGGAGCTACGGCGCAGCTGATATCGATGTCGCGTGTATAGAAATGTTGCTCCCTATGGACGGTAAGGGGGGTTCTCTCGACGAGGCAGGTACCAATGCCGTTTGTTCCTCCGGCTTGCTCGCTCCAGTCCACGCCTGGACATAGGCCCCACTGCCGCAGGTCATCCGCGTCCCCTCGCTGACCATACCAACGAATTGGCACCCCATCTATTCCCGCGAATAGGATGCAAGCACCGCTTCCTTCAGTCGAAGTGTGAAGACGATCCAGCACCGCTTGCGCCGAGAACAGAATTGCCTCCACCGGCTCAGTTGCTTCTCTCAACTCCACTTCCGTAAGAACGCGCCTTGGTTGCTCATGTGTCGGATCAAGACCGTAGCTATGAGTACACCTACTCCAAGAGGCTACCAACGTGGAACGAGTTGCGTCTCCGGCTTCGACCGCAGTCCTTATCCTTTCAGCATGACGTTCGAGTGCGAGCATAATCTTCTCAGCAGCTAGATCCTGCTCAACCTTCTAAGCGCCGGTTCTGCCGCCAGTTGGAGTGGTGCTGATCGACATCCAGACCTTCCCAAGCACCCATCGGCAGGGTGGACGATGACGACCCTCGCGAGGCCACACGATAAGGGCAGAAATTCGGCTCACGATTTGTTCCTCTGTGGCGGCCGGCCTGGAGCTTAGCTTATTGTATCCGAGATATCTAATATTGTATGCTATCCTCCGCTTCCGTCAAGCAGGCCTATCTTGCACGTTTTAGCAGATCGCATAGTCGGAGCGGTGTACAATGTGAAAGTCCGCTGAAGGAGGAACTCACCCCGGTCCTTGTCAAAGTCGTAGTTGAGAAGCCGTTTCCGTTAGTGCCGGCTGCCGTTCGGAACGCGTCACAGGTCCCATCCTAGCTGAATACTCGAACCCCGCGCATGCTGATCAGCGTCAACCGCTCGCGTGACGCTTTGCCCCAGTTGCCAACCAGGAACTGCTAGATCTGGTTCTTCATGCTTCGATCCGGGTTCCGGCGGTCTATTCGACCGAGGCGTCCACCGTGTGAGCAGGACGACACCGGCAGGCTCGGCAGTGTCGTAGTAGTTGAAACCGGTTCCATTGTCGCGCCGGCCCCGCATCAGCACCGGAAGCGCGGAGGCCTCCGCGGCAACAGTATCCGCAACTTCGAAGCCGATACCTGCGCAGCGATGCCCTACTGTCGGTGATCCAATGTCAGGCAACCTCATCTGCCCACCGGTCTGCTCTTTGTGAATTTGGAAGCATGCTTAGGCGGAGCACCGAGCGCCAAGGTTTTCTTTGATGACGCCGGGGCATAAGTACCGCGAGAGGCGTGGGCCGGAGTTGGCAAGAGAACGCTATGGCTCCCTAAGTTTGATAGATTTGGCTTTAGCCGCCGAGACAGCCTGATGGACCAGCGCGGTCAATCCATTGCCGGGCCGCAGAAGGACAGTCATTGCGGCTGCTGTCGTGCCGTTCGGACTGGTGACTTGCTTTCTTAGCGTGGCAGGAGCGTCAGCGCTCTCGAGCGCTAGTTTGGAAGCGCCGTAGATTGTTTGCTTGGCAAGTAGCAGGGCAAGCTCACGTTCGAGGCCAGCGGCTCTTGCAGCCTGCGAAAGCGCCTCGATGAAAAGAAAAAGATACGCTGGGCCAGATCCCGAAATAGCTGTCACAGCATCCATAAGTTGCTCGTCTTCAATGAAGACAACTCTGCCGATGGAGGTTAGAAGCTCCTGCGCAACAGCACGGTGAGCGGCAGTGGCCCTCGTATTGGGGCAGCAGACGGTCATCCCCTCACCTATCGATGCTGGGGTATTCGGCATGCAGCGAATGACGGCAAGAGACCGGCCTGCCCGCTTTTCGATTGTCGCAATACCAGCGCCGGCCGCCACCGAGATGAATAACCCATCAGGGGCAAGGCGGGACGAATAGAGTTCCGCCACCTCCGCCACCGTCTGCGGCTTGGTAGCAATGATGATAACGTCCGGCCTCGGTTCAGCCGGTAGTTCATCGGCGCTGGCATAGACGTGCGCGCCGGCTTTTATGGCTCGCTCACGCAGGGCGTCAGCAGGCTCGACAACGGCGAATGTGTTCTGAGCTCGCACCGTGCATCGATGCAACACTGCGGGCTCGACGACCGAACCTGTGTCGTCAACTTTCGCGAGCCACCGACTGAGCATCGCGAAGCCCATGTTGCCCGCGCCTACAAGAACGATATATGCCATAGATTGACCTTTCGGTTCGGATCGCCACTAAAGCGCCTTTTGCAGCTCCGGTAGGATGACGAAGAGATCGCCGACGAGGCCATAGTCGGCAACTTGGAAGATCGGCGCTTCCTCGTCCTTGTTGATGGCGACGATGACCTTCGAATCCTTCATGCCGGCCAGATGCTGGATGGCGCCGGAGATGCCCACCGCAATGTAGAGGTCGGGCGCGACCACCTTGCCGGTCTGGCCGACCTGCCAGTCGTTCGGCGCATAGCCGGCATCGACGGCGGCGCGCGATGCACCGACGGCGGCGCCGAGCTTGTCGGCGACCGGCAGTATGACTTCCTGGAACTTCTCCGCCGAACCCAGCGCGCGACCACCAGAGATGATGATCTTGGCCGAAGTCAGCTCCGGACGGTCGGTCTCCGACAGCTTGTTCTCGACGAAGGACGAGAGGCCGGGGTTGGCAGCAGCGTTGGCCGTTTCAACCGAGGCCGAGCCGCCTTCCGGTGCCGCCGAGAAAGAAGCGGTGCGCACGGTGATCACCTTCTTGGCGTCGGTCGACTGTACCGTCTGGATGGCGTTGCCGGCATAGATCGGCCGTTTGAAGGTATCCGGCGAAACCACTTCGATGATCTCAGACACCTGCGCGACATCGAGGAGTGCCGCCACGCGCGGCGCGACATTCTTGCCCGATGAGGTCGCCGGGGCGATTATGGTGTCATAGGCGCCGGCCAGCGAGACAATGAGTGCCGCAGTCGGTTCGGCGAGACGCTCGGCCAGTTCGTCGGCTTCGGCGAGCAGGACCTTGCCGACTCCCTTCAACTTGGCGGCGGCGTCGGCAGCTGTTTTGGCGCCTTTGCCGGCAACCAGCACATGCACGTCGGAGCCGATCTGCAGGGCCGCCGAGAGCGCCTTGGCGGTCTGGTCGGAAAGGGTTGCGTTGTCGTGTTCCGCGATGAGGAGAATGGTCATGTTTTTCCCTTCCCAGCCTTACAACACGTGGGCTTCGTTCTTGAGCTTGTCGACCAGTTCGGCGACGCTCTTGACCTTGACGCCCGCCTTGCGGCCGCTCGGCTCCTCGGTCTTGAGCACCTTCAGGCGCGGCTTGACGTCGGCGCCGTAATCGGCCGGGCTCTTTTCGTCGAGCGGCTTCTTCTTGGCCTTCATGATGTTGGGCAGCGAGGCGTAGCGCGGCTGGTTGAGGCGAAGGTCGGCGGTGATGATCGCCGGCATCTTCAGTTCCACCGTCTGCAGGCCGCCGTCGACTTCGCGCGTCACCTTGGCCTTGTCGCCGTCGAGCACGACCTTGGAGGCGAAAGTGCCCTGTGCCCAGCCGAGCAGAGCGGCCAGCATCTGGCCGGTCTGGTTGGAATCGTCGTCGATCGCCTGCTTGCCGAGGATGACGAGGCCGGGCTGCTCGGCGTCGACGACGCCCTTCAGCACCTTGGCTACGCCGAGCGGCTCGGTCTGCTCGTCGGTCTTGACCAGGATGGCGCGGTCGGCGCCCATGGCGAGCGCGGTGCGCAGGGTTTCCTGCGCCTGCTGCGGGCCGATCGAAACGACGATGATCTCTTCGGCCTTGCCGGCTTCTTTCAACCGGAGCGCCTCTTCCACCGCGATCTCGTCGAACGGGTTCATCGCCATCTTGACGTTGGCGAGTTCGACCGCCGAACCATCAGCTTTCACGCGAACCTTCACATTCGCATCCACAACCCGCTTTATAGGGACGAGTATTTTCATTGGCTTTCCCTTATCTCGGTGACATTTTTCGTGCCGCTTAGTTGGGCGCGCGGTAGTAAGACGCGCTGGCAGGCAGCAGCGGCGGCTTGTTGAGAATGCGGTCCGAGATTTTCTCGGCCATCATCATGATCGACGCACTCAGGTTGGCGGTCACGATCCTCGGCATGATCGACGCGTCGACGATTCGCGTGCGGCCCACGGCTCTCACCCGCGCGTCACTGTCGACCACCGCTTCCTGATCCGTTCCCATGCGACACGTCCCCGAGGGATGATACGACGTGCCCAGATTTGCCCGAACGAACCTCTCGATGTCCGCATCGCTTTGAGCGTCGGCTCCAGGCGTCAGTTCCGTTCCCCTGTATCTGTCCCACGCAGGCTGACGGATCATCGCGCGAGCGAGCCGCACACCCGCGACAAGGTCCTCGACGTCCTGCCGTGACTCGAGATGATTGAACACAATGGACGGAGGAGTCGCAGGGTCGGCTGATTTCAATGTCACGGCGCCGCGGCTTTCTGGTCGCGACAGGTCCATCCAGAACTGGAAGCCGGGAATGGCAACCAGCTTTCCGTTCCTTATCTGGCGCGTGAGCGGCAGAAACTCGAACTGCATGTTGGGAAAAGCGACGTCCGGACGGGTTCGAAGAAAGGCGCCCGCTTCGAAGAAATTGCTGGTCCCGAGACCTTTCTTCCGAAGTGCCCAATCTGCCGCAAGCTTCGCTTGCCCGAAGATGTTCAATTCCGATACGAGCGAATCTTCATAACGCGTTGCATATTGAAGGTTCACGCCTGGGTGGTTTTCCAGATTGCGGCCAACCCCGGGCGCATGGGCCTTGAGCTCAATCCCATGCTCGCGCAATTGGTCGGCATCGCCCACGCCCGAGAGCATGAGCAGTTGGGGGGTGTTGAAGGCGCCAGCGCAAAGAATGACTTCCCGCTCGCAGACAACCGTTCGGCGGTTTCCCTTTTGGGAGATCTCGACCCCCATCGCCGCCCCGTTTTCGATAACCACCTTGTTGACCAGAGCGTGGGACAATACCTCCAAATTTTCCCTATGCCGGGCCGGATGAAGGTATCCGCGCGCGGAACTCCAGCGCAGACCGTTGTGGATGAACGCTTGAGCTACGTGAACGCCCTCCTGCCTGTGGCCGTTGTGATCTGGCGTCAAAGCGAAACCCGCCTGCTCTCCGCTTTGCAGGAAGGCGTCATAAAGCTTGTGTTTCGCCTGGCAGCGACTGATGCGCATGGGTCCGTTGCCGCCGCGCCATTCATCGGCGCCATCGGCGAATGTCTCCATCCGGCGGAAGTAGGGCAGGCAATGCGCATAATCCCACTCGGGCAGACCCCGTTGCGCCCATCCGTCGAAGTCCATCGGATTGCCGCGATTGAATATCATCGCGTTGATCGAAGACGTTCCCCCGATAACCCGACCTCGCTTCTCATCGATCATTCTGTCTGCGAGATGAGGCTCTGGGCCGGACTCATATCCCCAGCCCAACCGCTTACTTTGATAGGCAAAGGGCAAGGCTGCCGGCATTGACATGATCGGACCGCGATCGGAGCCTCCGGCCTCGATGAGCAGAACCTTGATCGATGGATCTTCGCTCAAACGCGATGCGACAATGCATCCTGCCGATCCAGCGCCGACGATGATGTAGTCGAACTTCATTCGCGAGACTTTCGAACTGCTGCATGCGATCCAGGCTGTCTTACGGCCATGTCTGACGCTGAGTGCCCCTTTGGCGCCACAGGCTGACGACAGCCACCGCATTTGGATACAATCCATATGCTATTGCATAAAGTGGTGTCAATCCGATTCGCCTGAAGGCCAATGTGCCCCGAAGCCATCATCCCGCAGCCTGAGGGAAAGGTCTTTTCTCTTGATCACTGTTCGGTCCAAGAACATCGAATCCGTCAGTCGAGGGCTTCGCCTACAAGGCCAAGGGATTGACAAATGTATGCAATTTCCCGCTACTGCATATAATATGCGCTGATTTGCTGGCAGGTTGATATGGCACCAAAACAGATTTCCACCCGTATACCCGCGCCGGATCTCGTAAGGGACGGATTGCGCGCATCTATCCTTGCCGGCGCTTTCGAGGCCGGGCATCAGTTGCGTCAGGACGAGGTGGCCGAGCAGTTCGGCACGAGCCGTATTCCCGTCAGGGAAGCATTGCGTCAATTGGAAAGTGAAGGTCTCGTGATCTTCCATCCGAACAAGGGCGCCGTCGTCAGGGGCCTCTCCCTGGAAGACGTTCTCGAAATGCTCGACATCCGCGTCGCGCTCGAAACACGGGCGCTGAAACTGGCGATACCAAATATGGCAGTCGAAGACCTCGACACCGCCCAGGAAACGCTCGACCGGTACGACGAGACATCGGACCCGGAATCCTGGGGAGAGATGAACTGGCGCTTTCATTGGACGCTCTACGCGCCGTGCAACAAGCCCAAGCTGCTGGCTATGATCGAAGCAAATTACGGCCACGTCAATCGCTTTACTCGCGCGCAAGTATCACTTGCCACAGGCAAGGCTCGGCCCCAGAAAGAGCATCACGAACTGCTTGAATTTTGCAGAGAGGGCAAGGTCCAGCAGGCCGTGGATCTGCTCGAAAGGCATATCGAGCAGACACAAAAGTCCGTGCGGGCAAGCAGCCGCCGGATGGAAGCGGCCCGCTAGACCTAACGGTCGCCGAGCGTTACGACGCTCGCTCCAAAGCCGTTCCAGCAAGACTTCGCTGCCTGACATCCGGAGCACTCGCCCTGTCGCCAGGAAAAAGCGCTCCATCTTTGGGCGTCAGATGATACCCCTCTCGTGTAGAGGCGAGCCATCCAACAGACGCTGCCAACCAAGGCGCGTCAGATCAATGGTTTCGTAGCGTCCCTTCAGGATGAGCTCGGCCATGGCGCGCCCACACCCTGGCGCGTGCATGAGGCCGTGGCCGGAGAACCCGGCCAGCATATGAAAGTTGCCGAGCCCGTCGGCTCCAGGTCCGATGATGACATTGCCGTCAAAATCATTCTGATCGTACAAGCCGGGAAGCGTGTTCTTGCACTTGGTTTTCTCGAACTGCGGAAAGCGGTGAGCAAGCGCCGGCCACACGACATTCTCGAAGTAATCGTGATCCACCTCGAAATTGTAGCCTCTCGGCTCTGCCAGCGTCGGAACACCGCCCGAATAGCCCTTCCCTTCGGGCCTGAAGGCCAGACGGTCTGGGTCCTTGAGGTAGGGCAGCGGCTCGATCGGATCTTCCGACTCAAAATAGTGCTCGAAACGACGAAGCGGTTCTATCGGAACCTTGATGTCGAGCATGGCGCAAATCTCCTTCGCCCATGCCCCGGCGGCGTTTACGAAGTGACTCGCTTCAATCTGCTCGCCCGACTTAAGTTGGGCGACGGTCAGGCTGTTCCCATGCCGCACCAGCCCTGTCACCTCATCGGCCAGAAATTCCGCGCCCATTGACCTTGCTTTCTTCCGAAAGCCCATCAGCACGCTGTGCGGATCAAGCCAACCGTCATCTGGAGAATAGACGGCAGCGCCGAGGTCCGAGACGTTCATCGAAGGGAATTTGTGCTGGATCTCGTCAGGCTCGAGCCAGACGACATTGCAGCCAAGCTGCTGTTCGATGTCGAAATTTTGCTTTAGCATGTCACGGGCGGAAGGAGGAACGATGAAAAGGTATCCGTTCTTCCTGAGTCCGATCTGCGCTTTCGCGCCGTCCACCGCCATCGTTTCTTCGAACGCGTCGAAGAAAGGTATGCTGAAGTTCGACAATTCGATGTTCTCCGGCAAGGAGAAAAGCCTGCGCACCCCCCCCGATGCACGCGGCGTCGAAGCCTCTCCATAAGTGGGGTCGCGCTCGACGACAACAACACCGACGTTGGGGTCGAAAAGCTTCAAGAAGTAAGCGACTGCCGACCCGATGGCGCCGCCACCTATCACCACTACATCCGTCTTCACGTCATCTCCTATGTATCTTACCGCGATCGGACTACGCAAAGAGCCTGTTGAGGCCTTTCCGCAATGCCGATCTCACGTCTCCTCGCACGCGCTGCGAATGCATTCGGCAACGGCCTCCAGAGCTGTCGTTAGCGCCTTGGTACCCCCCGCCTCATCGAAGCGGCGGAACAACTGCTCGTTCAGCCCGCCAACCGTCGTGTGGCCGATGCGTAAATCCTCAAAGCTCTTCTCGGGCGCCCGAAGCGCGCTGTCGGCCAAGCCGTAGAAAAATGGCGCAAGATACGCCTTGGCCTTGTCGTAACGCACGCCGGTGGAGCAAAGCCATTCGGCGCATGTCTCTGCGACCCCGAAATACGTGCCCATCAGGGCCGCGGCGACCGCGAATGCATCGAATTCGTCGACCGTCTCGCAATTTACCACCGCGCCCATGGCGGAGAAGATTTCGGTGAGCACCTCCGATCGCGGATAGACCACGGTAACGCCGTTTAGGTCCGCAACGAAGGGGAGCGGGACGGCCCTGGCGATCTCGATGTCTTGGCCGATCCACTCCCTCAGCACCGGGATCGGAACGGTCGCGATCAGGCTTGCTACCTTCTTGCCGGACGAAAAATGGAGTGGCCGAAGAACGGCCTCAGCGATCTGCAGGCGGATGGCAAGAAAGACAACGTCGGAACTCGTGACAACGTCCTGGTTGTCTGTGCCTATCCGGACAAGGGGCGACACCTCGCTCAGTTTCCTCGCCGTCCTCTCGGAACGGGGCGAGACCACGATTTCGGAAACGGGAAACCGGGCCTTCAGCAGGCCGGTCACAATCGCCTCGGCAATGACGCCAGTCCCGATGAAACCGATCTTCATGGCGCTGCTCGCGCGACCCGTTTCACGCCCCCCAGGGCCAGAAATGGGAGCAGCGCCCGGCCTGCCCAATCGGAAGCGCGGTCCATCACAGCACGCCGCGGTTCTGGGCAGCGGCCAGATCCGCCATGATCGCCGGATCCTGATAGCGCGAAGGAGAAAGCGTCCTCGCATAAGGAACGAGCTGGCCTCCCATCACCCAGTCGGCGCAGATCAGCCCGGTGCTGCACGCGGCCATCGTTCCGAAGCCGGAAAGTGCTCCAGCCACGAATGCGCCGGGTGTCCGCATTGGCCCGATCAGCGGCCAGTTTTCCTCTGTCATGGTGTAGTAACCGCCATAGTGATGGGCTCCTCGGGGGAGATGACCGACATAGGCTCGCAATGCCGGCTGGAGACGACTCGCGGCGCGAAGAACGATATCCGGGAAATAGTCTTCCCTGGGCTCCGCTTCGCGCGGTTCCGACGCCCGTTCGTTGAACGCCCATCCGAGCTTGATCCATTTGCCGCCTTCCGCCCCGTCAGGTCGGCAGTGGATGCCGCCGCTGATGAATTCGGTAAGCCGCGCCGTGGCGGGGTCTTCAGCGAGGATCGCGCATTCCTCGCTGGTCCAGTTCAGCGTCTGGCCATCGAGGTCGATCGAGAACGGCAGGTTGCGCGGCACGGCGCCCTCTTGATCCTCGAATGCGATCTTCTGCTGGTAAACGCAGGATACCGGCAAATCCTCGTCCATGAGCTTCGCCACATCCTTGAGGTAAGGACCGGCCGCGTTCACGATGCGGTCAGCGCGAAGCGAAATCACCTGGTCATGGGTTCTGATGGACAGATCGAACGGGGAAGCACCGTCGATGGCGACGACTTCGCCACGAATGAGCTGGCCGCCCGCTGCCCTGATCATCTCTAGCATATATTGGCCGAGTTGCTGTCCGCTGATCGAGCCGGCGTGGCGGACATGCAATACCGTTCCCACATCCGTCGCGAAGGCCGGGAATGTTTGCCTAATTAGGGTTTGGTCGCACAGGACATCAACACCCTTTGGCGCATCCTCCCAGGCTGCCGACACCGCAGGTTTGTACGTGACATGCGGACCATTGCCTTTATGGATACGAATGTGTGTCTCGGATTCGTCGGCGTAGCCTTGGTACAGATCCGCTATGAGATCGGAAGGATCGTTCCTGCGCGTCACCAGGGCGTAGCCTCGTCGCGTCATGTTTATTCTGTTGCCGGTCTCGCGGGCGATTTCCTCAAGCAGCCTGATGCTGTCATTGGTGAAGGCCGTCATGACGGGGTGCGGCCACCAGTTGCGATAATTCTCACCAGACTGCGCTGAAGTAAGGCTCATCGGATCGCGCGGATCGACGAGAGCAATCCTCGAAACGCCATACTTCCTGATAAGATAGTACGCCACGGCGAGACCGATGCTGCCTGCTCCGATCACCGCGACCTGGACATCATTTCTGTTCATCGTGCCTCCTCCAAACAGCCGCGATCTGAACCGCTGATCGAAATTCCCCGTGTCGGGAATTGGCAGCTTCGAGTTTATGCGATCAATGTCAATTGCATATTATAGTGACAGGATTTATACAATATGGCACACGGTTACGCGATACAAAAATTGCTGCCCCATGTGTGTGCGGGGCTACGCTCCGGAACGCGACGGAGCCGGACAGAGGTTGGCAAATGTACCAAGAGACGATCGAGCTTCTCATCGATGGCGAGTGGACACGCGGCAGCGATGGCAGCACCCTGCCGCTGATAAATCCCGCCACGGAGGAGGAGATTGGCAGTGTGCCATGCGCAGCCAGGCAGGATCTTGACCGCGCACTCGATGCGTCGCGTCTGGCGTTTCTCAGTTGGAAGAAAACCACGGCGGCGTTCCGCTGGGAGATTCTGAGCCGGGCCGCGGACCTCATCGAAGCGCGCAAGGCGCAGATCGCTCGCACGCTGACAATGGAAAACGGCAAGGCGCTTGCGGAAGCCGAGGGAGAGTTGCAGTTCTGCGCCGATGCCACACGTTGGTATGCCGAGGAAGGCAAACGCGCCTATGGGCGCCTGATCCCCGCCAGAAGCCCAGACATCCGGCAGATCGCACTGAAAGAGCCGGTCGGCCCTGCCCTCGGTTTCGCCGCCTGGAACTTCCCCGCCGGCAACGTGACGCTGAAAATCGCAGCCGCGCTTGCGGCTGGCTGCGCGATCATCGTCAAGCCAAGCGACGAGACGCCTGGCACTGCGGTTGCCATCGGACGATGTTTCCAGGACGCCGGTCTGCCGGCCGGAGCGCTCAACATCGTGTTCGGCCCGCCCGCGCCGATTTCCGAGCATCTCATTGCGTCAAGAATACCAAAGAAGGTCTCCCTGACCGGATCGACGCCAGTGGGCAAGCTCCTGCAACGGCTGGCTTCGGAAACGCTGAAGCGCTGTACGATGGAACTGGGCGGACACGCCCCTGTCGTGGTGTTCGACGATGCCGACCTCGACCACACACTAGCTGTGCTGACTGCCGCCAAGTACCGCAATGCGGGACAGGTTTGTACCTCCCCTACCCGCTTCTACATTCATGAAGGCGTTTACGAGGCCTTCATCGCAGGCTTCGTGGAGCGGAGCAAAAAGGTGGTGGTTGGCAATGGGCTCGACGCTGGCGTGCAGATGGGCCCGCTCATTACCGCAAAACGCCTCGACATCATGGACGGCTTCGTCCAGGACGCGGTCGCGAAAGGCGCGTCCATCGCGCTCGGCGGCGAACGGCTGAACAAGACAGGCTATTTCTACGCACCCACCGTGCTTCGCGACGTTGACGACACTGCACGGGTGATGAACGAAGAGCCGTTCGGACCTTTGTCACAGATCACGCCGTTCCGGTCGATGGAGGAGGTGATCGAGCGGGCGAACTCACTTCCGTTCGGGCTGGCCTCTTATGTCTTCACGAGCAACGGCTCGACCGCTGCCGTCATGAGCGATGCGCTGGAGACGGGCGTTGTCGGCATCAATCATACGTCGGTGCACGAGCCGGAAACGCCTTTCGGCGGCATCAACGAGTCCGGCTATGGCGCCGAAAGCGGTGTAGAAGGCCTCGAGGCCTATCTCAGGACAAAAATGGTGAGCGACAGGCGCATCTGAGGGCGGCTGGAAACGTCGCTCGGCGACTGACGCAACCTAGGTTGGTTTGCGGCGACGGCGGTTTTGCCACGCTGCGCGGAACCGAACCTCAGGCCGCATTGCCGAGATAGGCACCGATGACGGCGTCGTCATTGGCAAGGACGCTTCCTGGCCCCTCGAGCACGATGCGGCCCGCTTCCAGCACGTAGCCGTAGTCGGCAAACTTCAGGGCGACCTTGCTGTTTTGCTCGACAAGTAAAATGGTGACGCCCTCGCGATTGAGGCGCTGCACGATGTTCATCACTTCCTTGATCAGTTGTGGCGCCAAACCCATTGAAGGCTCATCGAGCAACAGGACCTTGGGCGAGGCCATGAGCGCTCTTCCGATGGCGAGCATTTGCTGCTCCCCACCCGAAAGATTACTCGCGTCGCCGTTCTGACGACGGGCCAGGATCGGGAAGATCTCGAAGACATGGTCCATACGGCGGCGGCGCTCGACGTCATTGGCCAACGTGAACGATCCCAGATCGAGGTTTTCCTTAACCGTCATGCCACCGAATATGCGGCGCCCCTCGGGAACATGAACCAAGCCGCTATGGGGCAAGCGGTGCGCGGGAACCCTGGTGATGTCTTCGCCGAGAAAACGCACGGTACCGGACGAAGCCGTCAGCAGGCCCGACAGGGTCCGCAATGTCGTGCTCTTGCCGGCGCCGTTGGCGCCGAGAAGCGCCACAATCTGACCTTTTTTGACGGTGAGGCTGACGCCATGAAGCGCTTCGATGCTCCCGTAGCGAGCGACGATGCGGTCGGCCGAGAGGACGATTTCGGAGTCCATGGTCACTCCTCCGTACCAAGATAGGCTTCAATGACCTTACGATCCGAGCGGACTGTTTCCGGCGTTCCGTCCGCGATTTTCACGCCGTGATCGAACACGACGATTTTCTCCGAGACCTGCATGACCAAACTCATGTCATGCTCGATCAAAAGCACGGTCACGCCGGCCTCGTCCCGAATGCGGCGGATCAGCTGTACAAGCTCAGCCTTCTCTCGCTCGTTCAGTCCCGCGGCAGGTTCGTCCAACAGGACCAGCTCTGGCTTCGACGCCAGTGCCCTGGCCAGTTCCAGCCGACGCTGATCTCCATAGGACAGCCCGCCGGCGAGACGCGAGGCGTGGTCCCGGATACCGACGAAGTCGAGCCAGCGCATGCCGACCGACCGGATCTCCTCTTCCTCGCGCCGTTGAGAAGGCAAATGCAAAATGGCGGAGACGATGCCATGATGGGTCCGGCAGTGTTGCCCCGACATTGCGTTTTCCAGCACCGTCATCTCCTTGAAGAGCCGGATGTTCTGGAACGTGCGCGCAAGGCCGAGAGCAGTAATACGATGCGGCGGCAGGCCGGCAACAGCCTCGCCAACAAGCGTAATCGATCCCGCCTTCGGTTTGTAAAACCCGGTAAGGCAATTGAAGAGCGAAGTCTTGCCCGCACCGTTTGGTCCGATGAGGCTGTCGATCGCGCCCTTCTCGACCGAGAAGGAGATGTCGCGCAAAACCTGCAGGCCGCCGAAGCTGAGCTGCAATCCATTCACTTCAAGCAGTGCCATGGTCAAACCCGCTTGTCCGGCCAAAGACCACTCGGCCTGAACAGCATGATCGCGAGCAACGCAACGGCGGTCACCAGCGGACGATACGTGCCGGCTCCGCGCAACGCTTCGGGAAGGAGCGCGATCAAGACTGCCCCGAGAACAACACCGGGAATGCGGCCCATTCCGCCGAGCACAACGCCAAGCAGAATGAGCAGCGACTGGCTGAAGGTGAAGCTCTCCGGCGAAATGGCGGTCATCTTGGCCGCGTAAAGACATCCCGCGACCGAGGCGATCACCGCGCCCATCATGTAGGCCTGCAGCTTCGCCGAGACGCGGTTGATGCCAATGCCGGCGGCAGCGTCCTCGTCGTGGCGAACGTAGAGCCAGGCTCGCCCCATGCGCGAGCGCTCCACGCTTACGCACACAAAGATGGTAATCAGCGCCAGCACCAGGAACAAATAGTAAAAGTGCTGCACCTGCACCAGTTTCAGGCCGAATATCTCCGGGCGCTCGATGCCGACGAGACCGCTTGCTCCACCTGTTATGTCAAGGTTGCGTGCGACGATTCGCACGATCTCTCCGAACCCTAACGTGACGATAGCGAGATAGTCGCTGCGCAGTCTGAGCGTCGGAGCCCCAATTATGATACCTGCAATACAGGCAACAATCATGGCGACCGGAATGGTGAGCCAGAAGTTGAAACCGAATTCCGTCGTCAGGATGCCGGCAGTGTAAGCGCCGACAGCGAAGAATGCGGCATAACCGAGATCGAGCAGCCCCGCATAGCCGACGACGATGTTGAGACCGAGGCACAAAGTGACATAGAGCAGCACATTCGTTGCCACTTCCGTGACATAGGCGTTAGCAAAATGCGGGAGGACCAGTGCGCAGGCCAGCGACGCCAGCGCGAGCACGGTGAGGGAACGGTCCGTCGATCGTGACGGCGCAAGGGCGGTCATGGCTTTTGTTCCGTCCGACATCAGACGCGCTCCACGATAGAGCGACCGAGAATTCCGGTTGGCTTCAAGACCAGGAACAGGATCAAGGCACCGAAGACGAAAACGTCACGCCACTCCGAGCCGACGAAGGGCAAGGAGGACCCGAATGCCTCCAACAGCCCGAGCAGCAGCCCGCCGAGCATGGCCCCCGGCACGCTTCCGATGCCGCCGATGACTGCCGCTGTAAAGGCCTTCAGCCCCATGATAAAGCCCATGAAGAAGTGGGCGCTGCCATAGTATGCGCCAGCCATAACGCCACCGCCCGCCGCCAATGCCGAGCCCATGAAGAAGGTCAGCGAGATGACCCGATCGACATCGATGCCCATCAGTCGGCTGGCCCCCATATCGATCGACACGGCGCGCATGGCCTTGCCGTACATGGTGCGCGAGATGAATATCTGCATGCCCGCCATCAGGGAGATGGAAGCGGCGACAAGCACCATCTGCGTGTAGGTGATGTGGACCGATGAGACATCAACGCCGGCAAAACCGAGATCCGTGTTGAATGCGTAATGTTTTCCGCCGGTGAAAGCGAGCGCCGAACCGTTCAACACCATGGAGGCGCCGAGCGCCGTGATAAGGATCGACAGGCGCGGCGCGTTGCGCATCGGCCGATAGGCGAAACGCTCGATGACGACGCCGAGCAAGCCGACAACCAGCATCGACACCAGCAGGGCGCAGACAACGCCCAGCCAGCCGTTGCCAACCCATAGGCCCACGACGGAAAACACAATGAGGCCGACGAAGGCCCCGCTCATGTAGATGTCGCCATGGGCAAAATTGAGAAGCTTGATGACGCCGAACACCATGCTGTAGCCAAGCGCAATCAAAGCATAGAACGATCCTACGATGAGGCCGTTCACCAATTGCTGGATAACAAGATCAAATGTCATTGGCCCGTTCTGCAACGAGATCGAGTAATTTGCGGGTTTGCGCGCCACGCCAGGCGTAGCAACCAGACGGCAGCCGGAAAATCAGGAGGGCAGAAGCTGCCTGCCCTCCTCCGATCTCTACTACTGGACTAGGGTCCACGCCCCGCCCTTGGCGACCAGAGGCCGGAAGTTGGAGCCCTGAAGCGTGTTCTTGTCGGAGAATTTGATCTCGCCCGCGAGACCTTTGAAGTCCGAGGCCTTGAGCGCTTCGATGATCGCCTTCGCATCGGTGGACTTGGCTCGGGAGATTGCGTCGGCGATCAGGTTCCCGCCATCGTCGGAGAGCGCGGCATACGCACCGGCGTCGCGCCCGTAGGCTGCCTTGTAGCGGCTCTTGAAATCGGCAGCACCCGGAAGAAGGTCGACCGTCGGCGGCGAGAGAAGGAAGGCGCCTTCGGCGGCGGAACCGGCGATCTGAAGATATTCTGGCGAGTTGTTGCCGTCGCCAAGCACAATTCCACCTTGGAAGCCGGCTTGACGAAGCTGCTTGGTCAGCAAGGCGCCCCCGGCATGATAGGCGGTCCAGAACACGGCGTCGGCACCGCTGGATTTGATCTTGGTAACGACCGCCGAGTAGTCCTGCTCGCCCGCGGTCGTGGTTTCTTTTGCGGCAACCTCGCCGCCATCCTTCTTGATCGCCTCCGCAGTCAGTTTGGCGAGGTCGGACGAGTATGCGTCGCCTTCGTCAACAACCGCGATCTTCTTGTAACCGTTCTTCTTGAAGAGTTCGACCGCGGTAATGGCCTGCATGTCGCCGGTCGAGTTGATCATGAAGGCATTGCCTGCATTCGCGGCAACGAGTTTCGTCGAGTTCGCGCCAATGATGACGAACGGAATGCCGGCGTCGCCGTAAATCTTCAGCGTCGGCAGCACCGCGCCCGAGCAGTAGCCGCCAACAATGGCTGTAACACCGTCGGAAATGAGCTTGCTGCCCGCGGTCACACCCTGCTGTGGATCACATGCATCGTCAGCGGTAACCGTGGTAATGGTATCGCCGTTGACCCCGCCTTTGGCATTGATATCAGCGATGGCCAGTTTGACCGCATTCTCCATATCTTGGCCCTCGCTCGCCAGCTGGCCGGTCATCGGAGCGATAATCCCGATCTTGATCTCTGCGGCCGAAGCCGCGGTGGTCAGCACAAGCCCGGCGAGTGCCGTGGTGCAGGCAAGCCTTTTGAAGGACACGATCATTGGTATCTCCATTTTCCCCTGTTGAGCAGACGGACGATCATCCGCATGCGGTTTATTTGCCTTGCTTCCGGACCGCTTTGCAGGTCAGGCGAGGTCTTCTTGCCTCTCAGTTTGATACAAGGCATATTTAATACGATCCATATCATATTTTATACGATCGTCAACAACCTTATAATGCCCTCATTCAATATGACCGCCGTTGGAGGCTGGAGCCTTCTGGGCATAGGCGCCTTGGTAGCGGTTCTCGCGAATGCTGGTCATGATCTCGACCTCACGCGCCTCTTGCGCCCGAACGGCGGCCAGCAAGGCCGTGGCGCCATCGATTGGAAACGCCACGACGCCATCCTCGTCGCCGACGACGATGTCACCTGGACCGACGACCATTCCGCCGACGCAGACCGAAACGTTGATGGCGCCAGGGCCATCCTTGTAAGGGCCGAGATGGATGGCCGACCGTGCGAAGCATGGAAACGGACTGCGGCCGATGGCGCCCGCATCGCGAATGGCGCCGTCGATGACAATGCCGGCGGCGCCGCGTGACGCCGCGACACTCGTCATGATCTCGCCGACCAGCGCGCGCCCCTCGTATCCACCGCCATCGACGACAATGACGTCTCCGGGCTGCAATAGATCGAGCGCGCGGTGGATGAACTGGTTGTCGCCGGGGCGAGTCCTGACCGTCAGCGCCCTCCCCGCCATCACGCCGCTCACACGATGAAATGGCCGCAACCCGACAGCCCCGGGGACACGAGCGAGATTGTCGCTGATCAACGGCGTAGCAAGCGCGCGGAACGCGTCTATCAGTTCGCTTGCTTGAAGCCCATCTGCCATCTCCAGTTCCCCCTTGCCGGCGCTTCTTGTGAATATAGTATCCAATCATAACCTCTTCGGCAGAGTCAACCGGCTTGCGGATGGACCTTCGAAAGAGCAAGAACCGCTCGAAACCACATAGTGTAAGCCAATGCGGTCAGCTAGCCGCCATTCACTCGGGCTTGCAATGGCGTCGAAGGTCAAGATAGATTGGATAACATATCCATAAATGCCGCAGTCGTGAAAGAGGGATTTGGTCGTGAAGCATGCAGGAAAAGTCGTGATCGTTACCGGGGCGGCACAGGGCCTGGGCCTTGCCTGCGCCGAGCGCTTTCACGCCGACGGCGCCAAGGTCGTGCTTGTCGACGTACAGGCCGATCGCGGGCGCGAGCATGCCGAACGTCTTGGCGAGCGAGCCGTCTGGCTATCCGCCGACCTTTCCGAAATCAGCAGGGACATGGCCGACGGCATCATTGCCAAGGCCATGCAAAGCTTCGGCGGTGTCGACGTGCTCATCAACAATGCCGGCATCATCCATCTGGACGATTTCGTCGACTTCCCCGAGGAGGCCTTCGACTTGGTTCAGCGCGTCAATCTCAAGGCGCCCTTCCTGCTCGGGCAGGCCGCGGCACGAGCCATGATCGCTCAAGGGCGCGGCGGCTCGATCATCAACATGTCCTCGATCAACGCCATTCTGGCCATTCCCAATTCCGTCGCCTATGCCGTCTCCAAGGGTGGCATCAAGCAGCTGACGGCGGTGATGGCGGTCGGCCTGATCCCGCACAACATCCGCGTCAACGCCATCGGCCCCGGCACCATCCTGACCGACATGGTCAAGAGCTCGGTCATGGCCAGCGAAGCGCAGCGCCAGACAATCCTGTCGCGCACGCCGAGCGGCCGGTGTGGCGAGCCATCGGAGATCGCCAGCGTCGCCTCCTTCCTGGCCAGCGACGACGCTTCCTACATTGTCGGCCAGACCATCTATCCGGATGGCGGTCGCCTGATCCTGAACTATACGATGCCGGTGAAGGACTGAGCGCCCATGGCCGTCAAGACGCCCAAGATCAGTCTTGCCGGATCAGGCGCGCTGCTGCTCGATGGCGCGCAGGGCGCCTTCAATGATGCCACCCAGGAACTGGTCTGGGCGGTAGGGAACGCCGCGTTGACCCTCGAAGGGGTGCGCGAGACCGTTCCCGGCATGAACAACCTGCTGGTGCTGTTCGACCCGCTCGCCACGGACGCACAAGACATCGGCGAGCAGCTGAAGACGCTTTGGGCCGGCACCAACGCCCATCCGGTTGCCGGCACGCATCATACCATTTCCGTCAGCTACGGCGGCGCGCGCGGCGAGGATCTCGCCAGCTGGGCAGCGCATTGCGGCCTGTCTGTCGACGAGATGGTCAGGCGCCACGCGGCGGCCACCTACACCGTTGCCGCCATCGGCGCCATGCCGGGCTTTCCCTATCTGTCTGGTCTCGACCCGCGGCTTGCCTGGGCGCGGCGCGGTACGCCTCGCCTCAAAGTCGCCGAGGGCGCGGTTATCATCGGCGGTGCGCAGGCCGGCATCATGCCCATGACCGCGCCGTCCGGATGGCACATTGTCGGCCATACCGACGTGAAGCTCTTTGATGTTAGGGCGGAAGCACCCGTGCTGCTCAGGCCCGGAGACGAGATTCGGTTCGCAATCGCGGATATCGAGGCATGATCGAGATCCTCACCACCGGCCTGCCGAACACGGTCCAGGATCTCGGCCGCCCCGGTCACCTGGCGCTGGGGGTCAGCCATGGCGGCGCCATGGACAGGCAAGCGCTGACAATCGCCAATCTCCTGCTGGGCAATGATCCCTCGGCCGCCGGGATCGAGGTCGCGCTTCATCCATTCCGGCTGCGTGCGCATGTCGACACCGCCGTCGCCGTCACCGGTGCGGATTGCACCGTCAGCGTCGGCGTTCGGTCCTGCCCGCCCTGGTGGGCAACACCGATCCGCGCGGGCGAGACCCTTGTCCTCGAAGCGCCGCGCGTCGGCGCTCGCTCCTACATTGCCTTCGCCGGCGGGCTCGATCTGCCGCCCGTCATGGGTTCGCGTGCGACGGATGTGAAAGGCAATTTTGGCGGGTTCGCGGGACGTGGTCTGTCCCGGGGTGACAGACTTGCGCTCAACCTCGCGCAATGCCCCCTTCCAGCAGGCGGCGTTGGCGCGGCGCTGGAGGAGCGACGAGGCACGGCCGACGACCTTACCAATACCATCGGACTGCGGGTTCTGCCGGCGGCAGAGTTCGACGCCTTCACGCCGGAGGCCCAGGCGGCTTTCACCGGTAGCGAATGGAGCATCACCAACGACGCCAATCGCATGGGATATCGCCTTTCCGGAGCGACGCTTTCCCTCGCCTCACCGGTGGAATTGCTGTCCCATGGTATCATGCCTGGCACCGTTCAAGTGCCGCCGTCCGGTCAGCCGATCATCCAGCTTGCCGATGCCAACACCTGCGGCGGCTATCCGAAGATCGCCACGGTGATCGAAGCCGACCTCTGGCGGCTGGCGCAAGCGCCGGTCGGCGCGCGCCTCCGTTTCTCACCTGTGTCGACCGCAGAGTCGACCGAGGCTCTGCGCGCACAACGCAACTGGCGCGAGGCCTTCGTGACGGCGCGCAGTCGTGCCTTCGGATATCGAAAATGATCCATTCGAGTCTCGAGGGCCAGAAATGAGCAGCACGGTTATCCTCCCCATCAGTGTCTTGCATGAGCGCGTCTATGCAATTTTCCGCAAGGCCGGACTGAACCCCATCCACGAGGAAGCGCTGTCTTAGATACCCGTATGGCTGGTTAATCGAACGCCCCACTATTTCGTGAGCGCCAATATTTCGTGAGCTCCAAACGAATTACGGATACACCATATAAGTTCGTAATCGAAACAAAGTTTCCTATAGTGTTGACAGAGAGCGGCGGCCGTGCTCGACTGGCTTCAACGGCGACAAGGCATCTTCAGAATGCCGGCGCCGGGCTCAAGCTCAACGAAAGGGGAACCTCATGTATCAGAAAACCACTCAATTGCTCGGAGCTGCCGCGCTTTGCCTGGCCGTTACCGCACTCCCAGCCGCGGCCGACAAACTCGACGACATCATCAGCTCCGGCACACTTCGTTGCGCCATCACACTCGACATTCCGCCGAATGGCTTTCGCGATGCGAACAACGAGCCTGCGGGGTTTGACGTGGACTACTGCGGCGATCTGGCCAAGATCCTTGGCGTGAAGCTGGAGATAGTCGAAACCCAGCTTCCGGATCGCATTCCGGCGATCTCATCAGATCGTGCGGATATTGCGGTCGCCTCAACCTCGGACACACTCGAGCGGGCCAAGGCGGCTGGATTCAGCATCCCATACTTTGCCTACAAGATCGTCCTGCTGACGCGCAAGGATACCGCTATCAACAGCTATGCTGATATAGGCGGTCATGTGGGCGGCAGCGTCGCCGGCAGTTTCGAAGGCGGACTCTACGAGAAAGATTTGAAAGCCATCGACGGCGACAAAGCGACCTTTCGCGCCTACCAAAGCCAATCCGACTCGGTCCTCGCCTTGACGCAGGGCCAGATCGACGCCTTGCCAATCGTCGTGACGATGGTGAAAGACCTGATGAGCAAATACCCGAACCTCAAGGTGGCGAGTGAAACGCCCTACGTTCCCGACTACGTTTCAATCATCACAACGCGCAACGAATATGGTTTGATCAACTACATCAACCTGTTCATTAACCAACAGGTGCGTACCGGCCGCTATGCTGAGCTCTATCACAAGTGGTTCGGCACGGACGCCTCGCCGGTCGATCTCACCGTCAAGGGCACCTACCGCTAGGCTGACGTGGCGGCCAGGTCCTCGTGCCTGGCTGCCAACCTTTTCCCGCCCGGTCCCAAGTCTTGGCGCACAGCAAGGCTGGTTCTCTAGAAAGGAACAGGCTTTCATGAACTATGTCTTCCAATGGGGGATCGTAACGCACGCGCTTCCTCAATTGTTCTCGGGTGTGTTGAATACCTTGGCGATCGCGCTGGCGACCATAGTGTTGGGCATTCCGCTGTCGATCGCACTCGCCAGCGCTCGTGATTCCAAGAATGCGGCGCTGCGTGGTCTTTCCATGGGTTGGGTCGAAATCGCCCGCAACACGCCGGCGCTGTTTCAGATTTATATGGTCTATTTCGGACTTGGCTCGCTCGGACTGCGCGTCGACTCAATGCCGGCCCTTATTGCCGGCATCACTTTCAACAACGCAGGCTATCTTGCCGAAGCCTTCCGCAGCGCCATGCGTGTCTTTCCCGAAACCCAGATCCGTGCCGCACGCTCGCTCGGCATGACCGGCCCCCAGGTCTTTTGGTACATCAAGCTGCCACAGGTGATGCGAGTCGTCTTCTATCCGATCACCAACCAACTGGTCTGGGCGATCCTGATGTCCTCACTCGGCGTGGTCGTGGGTCTGACTAACGATCTGATGGGCGTTACGCAGAATTTCAACGTGCGCACGTTCCGGACCTTCGAGTTCTTCGCGGTCGCGGGCGCAATGTACTACCTGCTCGCCAAATTGGTCACGGTGTCGGCACGCCTGCTTGGCAACCGCCTGTTCAGATACTGAGGCACGCCATGCTGGATATGTCGCTCGGCTTCCACGATTTCCTGTTCTTGCTCAAGGGCGCTGGCGTAACGCTACTCCTAACTTTCTGGGCGGTGCTTCTCGGGACGGTGGCAGGCATCGTCTTAGGCGTCATTCGCTCCGAAGGTCCCCTGGCCGTAAGTATTGTACTCGGCTTGGTTCTGGACATCTTCAAATCCGTCCCGCTGCTGATCCAGTTCGTGATCGCAGGCGCGGTCAATGCCATATTCCAGGTGCATCTGCCGATATTCACCGTCGCTTGCCTCGTCCTGTCGCTCTACTGCGCAGCCTATTGCGTCGAAATCGTCCGGGGCGGCATTCTGGCGGTCTCGCCCACGACGCGGCGCGCGGGAAGGTCGCTAGGGATGACCTACACCCAGGATCTGCTTTGGGTCGTGTTTCCGATCGCCATTCGGGTTGCCTTGCCAAACTGGACCAGCCTCTCGCTGGGTGTGATGAAAGATACCTCTCTCGTCCTCTGGATCGGGATCACCGAGCTTCTTCGCGCCTCGCAAACCATCGTCACACGAACACAGGAACCGCTTCTGGTTTTGGGAATCGCCGGCTTGTTCTACTTCGTTCTGAGCTTCCCGATCGCTCGCCTCAGCGCCTTCTTGGAAAAGAAATGGAATTGGGAATGATCGAGATCGAAAATATCCAGAAATCATTCGGGACACTTAAAGTCCTCGATGGCGTCAGCATGACTGTCAACAAGCGGGAGGTGTTATCGGTCATCGGTGGTTCGGGTTCGGGCAAGTCGACAATGCTAATGTGCATCAACGGGCTCGAACCGATCCAGAACGGGCGCGTCTTGGTCGACGGGACCGATGTTCACGCGCCCGGTACCGACCTGAACAGGCTTCGCCAAAAGATCGGTATCGTCTTTCAGCAGTGGAACGCCTTTCCACATCTCAGCGTGCTTGAGAACGTCACACTCGCATTGCGAAAGGTGCTGAAGAAGCGGCGTGATGAGGCGGAGGAGATCGCGGTCAAGCAACTCACCCATGTTGGTCTTGGCGACAAGCTCACGGTCTACCCGTCCAGGCTTTCCGGTGGCCAGCAGCAGCGCATGGCCATCGCCCGCGCGCTGGCTATGTCGCCCGACTACATGCTGTTCGACAAAGTGACATCCGCGCTCGATCCACAACTCGTAGGTGAGGTGCTCGATACCATGCGTATGTTATCCCACGAGGGTATGACGATGATCGTCGTCACACATGAAATCCCTTTCGCGCGAGAAGTATCGGATCGGGTCGCCTTCTTCCGCAATGGCAAGATCCATGAGATCGGTCCGCCCGAGCAGGTTATCGGCAGCCCGCAGATGCCCGAAACGGCGGCCTTCCTGAAATCGGTCCTGTAGCGCGTTGTAGTTCTCTCCGTCTTCCACAAGACGGCGGGCAGGACACTCTCCCTTCATACCAAACTGTCGACCACGACATACTCCTCGGCACCAAACGGCTCCATAGAAGAAAAGGACTGATTAGATGCGCTGGATAAAGGCCTTTACAGTGGTTGGGTGCCACGCATGCGGCGAGGTGGGCAATGTCGTTACCGGCGGTGTGATCGATGTGCCGGGCAATACGATGTTCGAGAAGAAGGAATATCTCGAATCCGATCTCGATCAATTGCGCCAGCTTCTCCTATTCGAGCCGCGCGGCGCACCTTATGTAAACGCCAACATCATCCTGCCGCCTTGCGACAAAACGGCCGATCTTGGCTATGTCATCGTCGAGAGCACGGAATATCCGCCCATGTCGGGCTCCAACACAATTTGCGTGGCTACGGTGGTGCTGGAAACCGGCATCCTCCCGATGCGGGAGCCCGTGACGAAGCTGCGCATGGAAGCGCCGGGCGGGCTTATCGAGGTCGATTGCAGCTGCGAGAACGGCAAGGTCACGCAGGTCGAATTCAAAAACGTTCCGGGCTTTGCGATCCATATCGACACGCCGGTCGAAGTCGCCGGCGTGGGCACGGTGACTCTCGACACCTCCTACGGCGGGATGACTTTCGCCCACGTGGATGCGCGCAAGCTTGGCTTCGCCATCACCCCAGACGAAGCGCATGAGATGTGCCTGCTCGGCCAGAAGATCAAGAAGGCCGTGAACGAGCAACTTAAGGTTGTTCACCCGGAAAATGCGAGAATCCGTGATGTGTCGAACGTCATCTTTGAAGGCGGCGTCGAGCGGGTCGACGACCGGCTGCAAAGCAAGAACGGGGTCGTCGTGCTTCACGGACGCCTCGACCGGTCGCCTTGCGGCACCGGTACAACAGGGCGTCTTGCGGTGATGTCGGCCAAAGGGTTGATCAAACCGGGGGAAAAGTTCCGAAACATTTCGATCACCGGCACGCATTTCGACTCGCACATCGTCGATACGACGAAGGTCGGGCCCCATGATGCGATTGTTGCGAAGATCGCGGGTCAGGCGTGGATCACCAGCATAGGCCAGTACGGCCTCGATCCTACCGATCCCTACCCGATGGGACACCGGGTTGCCGATGTCTGGTTCTGACTGTGTCGCGGATAACCGAGGGTCCGAAAGAGAAATGGCCGATAGCCGCCCTTTCGAGGAAGTCGTCGCACTCCTCAAGAAAATCCTGAGAAAGCATGGATATTCCGAAGCGGTGTCCTCAATCCTCGCGGCCAACTGCGCCGCAGCGCAGCGCGATGGCAGCACTAGCCACGGCGTCTTCCGTATTCCGAACTACATCAGCACGATCCAAAGCGGCTATGTGAGCGGAACGGTCGAGCCGCGTGTGGAAGATGTCGCGCCCGGTTTCATCCGAGCAGATAGCGGGAACGGATTCGCGCAGGTGGCTCTTGCAAAAGCCCGCAGCTTGCTGGAACAGAAAGCAAAGGCGAACGGGATTGCGATCCTTGCCATTCGCAATTCACATCATCTCGGGGCGCTCTATCTGGACATCGAGGACTTTGCGGAAAAGGGCTTCATAGCGCTTGCCTTCGTCAATTCGATGGCCGTGGTGGCGCCGCCAGAAGCCCATTCGCCCGTCTATGGGACTAACCCAATGGCCTTCGCCGCACCGCGCGAAGGTGCCGCACCGCTCGTTTTCGATCAGGCCTCCTCAAGCATGGCTCATGGGGATCTACAAGTCGCGCGCCGTGAGGGACGCCGACTCCCATCGGGTTGCGCCATCGACAGCAAAGGCATTGAAACCACAGACCCAGCCCAGGCTCTGGAGGGTGGCGCGCTGCTAACTTTCGGAGGACACAAGGGGGCGTCAATTGCACTGATGGTCGAACTGCTCTGTGCAGCTCTCGCGGGTGCGGATTTCAGCTACGAGGTCGATTGGTCGACGACGCCTGGTGCCAAGTCAGCCCGCACCGGCCAGACGATCATCCTGATCGACCCGAATACCGGGGGGGCCGGCCTTGCTCCTTTCCCGATGCGTGTCAATGATCTGGTGAGCGCGCTACGTGCCGCAGGGCAGCGCCGAATACCAGGCGACCGAAGGCTGGCCCGACGCTCGCCTCAGGGCGATGGCACTGTGTCCATTTCGAGAGAGGAGTGGGAGAGCCTAGTCGACATGACCTAGCCTGAAAAATTCACGGTGGGTTGGCGGATGTGGTTCAAGCCGTTGAAATGACGTAGAATTTGGTTGCTAAGGCCGATCCG
>NZ_JAMYVK010000060.1:0-40454 GCF_040323975.1 Mesorhizobium sp. M0019
CCGACCTCTCATGAATCACGCAAAACCGCTCTTGGGAATCCTCGAAACGCTCCCGGAGCTAAAAATCTGCCAAAGTAGTGCTAGGCTAGCTCACCGCCTATGGCGCCACACCGCCGTGATGGTGCCACAGGATTGCCTCTCAATACTGGCCTTCACCGTCGAACCAGAGGGTGTCGATCCGGCAGGCGAAGCGATCACCCAATTACCAGCGCGGCCGTCGATGGGATGACCGCTTAACCCGAGAGAGAAGGACCAGACCACGAACTCCAAAGCCATCAGCCTTGCTGCTGCATTTGCTTTTTCTGCTATTGGCAGCGCCGCACTCGCCGGCGCGCTCGATGAATCTGCCACCACTGCGCCGTTTTACATGATTCGAATCTGAAGACGTTGAGGCCAATGCTTGAATTGAAGGCGGCAAGTCGATGCCCAAGGAAAAGGAGGAGGAAGTGGTCAGGCTTTGCAATGACCCCTCCACGCGTCTCGAAGAGTTCTGCCCGGTCGTGAATGCCCTGCACAAAATGCAATAGTCCTCGATCGGGGCTCAAAGGGGTGGCGGGTTCCAGCCCGCCATCCGATTTTTTGTTTGATATCCCGATGCTTTCTGGGTGCGACCTACCACCCCGAATAAAAGCACGATACTATACGGTGTCCTCGTGCCGCTCTCTTGCCTGCTGAGCTTCCGGAAAAGAATTTGTGACTTCCTGTTCCGCGGTTGGCAAGATGAACTGAAAAACAGCGCCGCGAGGCTCATTCGTATCGGCCCATAGGTGGCCCCTATGGGCATCAATGATCGACCGGCAGATCGACAGCCCCATCCCGACGCCGCTGGACTTCGTGGTGTAGAAAGCCTCGAAAACTCGATCGAGATTATCCGGATCAATGCCCGGACCTGAATCGCGCACAGACACGAGAACGCCACCGGTCTGCGCTTGCTCCGTGCTGATCGACATCTCCCGTGGCCCGGCCTGGAGCGTACTCATGGCTTCGACAGCGTTCAGGATCAGGTTCAGCACGACTTGCTGCAGTTGAACACGATCCCCCTCGACGGGAGACAGCCCCTCCGCGAGGCGGGTTCGGACCGAGACTCCATTCTCGGTGACCGCACTTCCCGCCAACAGAATCAACTCGTTGATCGCTTCATTGAGATCAAAAAGATGCTTTCGCGGAGGCGCTTTCTTGATTTGATCACGGATCCTGTCGACGATGTTTCCCGCTCGATCGGCGTCGCCCACGATAGAGGCGAGCGCTTCCCGGATTTCGCCCAGATCCGGTGGATTTCTGTCCAGAAAGTGCATGGCCGCACGGGCGTTGTTGCGTGCCGCGGCAACCGGCTGCGTGATTTCGTGAGCCAGCGAAGCAGTCAGTTCTCCCATTACGCTCAGGCGGTTCATGTGCGCGAGATCTGACTCCAGCTGACGCAGCCTCTCGCGCTCTGCCTGGGCGCGCATGAGTGCTGTCACGTCGGTGCCGGTGCCGCGATAGCCACGGAATTCTCCCTCGGCGTCAAACACTGGCTTGCCGCTGGCTTTCACATAGATGGGAGAGCCGTTACGGCGAGCGGAGCTATATACGAAGTCGCGGAACGGTTTGCGTGAATCGAGAGTTGCCTGGATAAGCCGCCACTTCTCCGGCTCCGTTTCAAGATCGAGCGCGTGATCCCAGCATCCCGTGCCCATTCGGTCAGCCGCGTACGAACCAAACGCATTCTCGGTCAGCAGCGTGAACTTGTAGTCAGGACCGATTTCCCAAAACCAATCGGAGGCGGTCTCGGCGTAGTCGCGGAACTTCGCCTCGCTCTCCCGCAATCCTTCCTCGGCGCGCATGAGCTCTTCAATATCCAGAGTCGCCCCGACCCAAAGCTGCAGCGTTCCATCGCTGGCCCGAAGGGGTTCGGTGCGAGTGAGCAGCCAGCGGTAGTTTCCTTGAGCGTCGCGGACACGATAGCTGTGCTCATAGCCCTCGCCCGTGCGCAGACTGTTCGACCAATATTTGCGGCCCTTTTCCTGGTCGTCGGGGTGCAAAAACGGGATATGGGCGTCCCACGGTACACCGATGTCGATGCCGAAACGCAAGGGATGATCCTTCGGAAGACCAAGGAAATCCCCTTGTCGTTTACTCACAAAGGTAAGGCCGCCTGATGGAGGCGCGTACCAGGTAAGCGCCGGAAGCACATTTAGGATGGTCCGTAGCTGGGCCTCGAATCTGGGTCGCTCTTCGGCCTTCTTGCCTTCATCGACATCAACCGTCACACCGTACCACTGGACGATGCGGCCTTGCTGATCCCGCAGAGGCTCAATCCTGAATTGATGCCAACGGAACTCGCCGTCCGCTCGGCGTAAGCGCGTCACCCATTGGTTCGGCGTTCCAGCGTGAATGGCTTGATAGAAAGCCCTCGCGGTTTCTGGAAAGTCATCCGGGTGGACAAGCACTTCCCAGCCAAGGCGCTTGAACCCCTCGAACCGCATCCCGCTGTAATCCAGGAGGCGCTGGTTCATGTGCGTCGGTTCGCCGGCGGGATCCGTTGACCAGAGGAAGGCTGGTACCGTTTCGAAGATTTGACGGAGCTTGTATTCGCTCTCCCGCAGTCCATCCTCGGCGCGCTTGAACTCTTCTATATCCAGAGTCGCCCCAAGCCATAGCAGTAGGGCTCCATCGCTTGCCCGGAGCGGTTCGAAGCGAGTGAGGAACCAGCGGTGGTCTCCTTGAGCGCTACGAACTCGATAACTATGCTCACCGCCCTCGCCCGTGTTCAGACAGTTTGACCAGTATTGGCGTGATTCTTCGTGGTCGTCCGGATGCAACAACGGGATCCAGTCGTCCCACTGTGCGCCAGTGTCGATGCCGAAACGTAGGGGATGATCTTGCGGAACACCAAGATAATCCGCAGTTCGTTTGTTCACAAAAGTGAGGGCACCGGACGGAGCCGCGTACCAGGTATATGCCGGAAGCACGTTTAGAATCGCCTGCAGCTGTGCCACGAATCTGGGCCATTCTTCGGCCTTCTTGCCTTCAGCGATGTCAACAGACAGGCCGAAAACTGCCTCCTTAGCTCCGTCACCCTTCTTTGGCATAGATCGCTCCATGGCCGGCCTACAGATTCGGACCTGCCTTTATCGGAGACGCCATGTCGCAGACTATCGCTACGCCTCGGCAAAGGTGGCGGTGATCTTACTCCTTGCGCCAGAGACGGACCATATGATCCTTTCGACCTCGGACGACTGGCGAAGCTTTCCGCGAGACGCGCCTCATAGGCGTTCTGCGGAAAGCAGCCCGCAATGATCGGTCTCCTCCACGATCGGCGGCGTCCATATCGAGGACTTTGGCGCGGGGCAGATCTATATTGTCTGGTGGGATCTCGCGACGAAGACCCCCCAGCTTATGACGGACCATGGGCCATTCGTGCAAATCTAGGCGGAGTTCGATATCCCCTAACGCGCCGGTCGCTGCTGCGGGCTGGTGCTACAGCTGCGGTTCTATCCGGTGTCGCCGGCGCCAAAGCCGCCACGCCCTCGACGAAGGTTCGATACTCCATTCTCGACCGAAATTTTCCAGCAAACATTGTTCAGGCCCTGAAGACGGCAATCACAAAAATGCTGGCTTGGCCACCGTCGGATCCGCAGAACTGGTACCGAATGCCAATTGTTCATGCACTCGATTGCCCCTATGGGAACTGGTGGCTTCTACCTTGGCATTGCGCCTACATCACTTCGTTCGAGGCCATCTGCCGTGAACTGTCGGGACACGCCAATTTGACCCTACCCTGTTGGGATTGGACGACCGATCCGGCCGTCCCTGGGGTCATGTTCGAAGGGGTTTTGAATCCAAACGACAGCTCCTATTTGGAAACGGCTGCGCTGTTCCGTGCGGCGTTCGAGCCAATCGTCAAGGCAACCAACTGGTGGGCGATCAGATGCGGATGGCATGCTCGATGCGGCAAGCCCCTACTATCAGTTGCTGTGACGGGCCGTCGGCGGCAGCCTCCTGCTCTTGGTTGAACAAATCCGAAAGCCCTGGGGTCGCTATATGGCCCGGGCTCAGCATGTTACGGACGATTTCGTCGACGAGCCGCTTGGCGTGCGGTAGTACGCGACGACCGCTGCACGGGCCCCTGGCGATCTCTGCACCGAGGCCTGTGGATGTGGCAGCTCAGGTCACCTCGCGATCCGGCCGGTCAAATCATTCACCGTCATTCCTCCCGATTGGGAATGATTTGCCGCTCGCCCCGGTCGGCGGCGCGCCTTACAGCCTCGATGAGACGGGCGTTGTGAACAGCGTGTCCAAACCCGGGCGTGCTGTAGGTCCCCGCACGCAGATCACGGGCAAGACCAGCGTAGATCTCTCCGACGTTTCCCGCCGCGCCCATCAGCCCACCGGTGACCGTGGCCCGGTCGGGTGCCACGAATGGGATGTTCGAAACGAGCCTGAGGTCCCCCGCCTGGAAGCCATAAGGGTGATCGCTGGTCAGGCTGAGCCATCCCTCCGATCCCCTGATATCGAATGTGAAACGAACTTGCTCCCCCTGGCCCCCGGCGTCGAAATCGGCCGTGAACGCGGTGCCGGAGCGCGTCTTTCCGATAACGCTGACGTAGTCGGCAGTTTCGCGGACGCTCTCTTCGCCGGTGTCTGTCAGTTTGACCATGGGCCAGCGAATCTCGGTCCGGGCGTCAACCTCGACAATCTGTCCTAGGACCGCTTCCACCAAATCGACCGTATGCCCGCCGCAAATGGTTAGCAGGTTGGCGCCAGAAGATGCCTTATTAAAAAAGTCATGCGCCAAGGAGATTTCTGGTCCAAATCCATAGGTTGGCGAGACGATTCTGGCGCTTAGCGGCCGTCCGATTTTTCCAGAGGACACCAACTCGGCTGCGCGTCGTGCGGCGGGATTGTGCCGGCCTTGCAATCCGATCGCCGTGTGGTTTGAACCCACCGCGCGCGCCATCTCCTCAGTCTCTGCGACGCTGCGTCCGAGAGGCGCCTCGCAATAGACCGCCTTGCCGGCATGGAGCGCCGCCAGAACGAGCTCGCGATGGGCGGGCACCTTGACGGCGATCGTGACGAGATCAATTCGGTCATCTCGGATCATCTCGAAGGGATCGGAAAACCAGCGCTCCGCACCGAAGGCCTTAGCCGCCTCGCGTGCACTCTGCTCGTTGCGCGTCGCCACAGCCGCGAGCTTGAGGCCGGGAAGACCATTGATGGCCGGAATGTGCGAGACCTTCGCCCAACTTGATCTGGTGTCCGCACCGATGATTCCGACGCGAATTTCTTCCTGGGTCACTGCTTTACCTTTTCATTCAAGTGATCAATTGAAATGACGTAGCCAGTACTGACGCACTGGGTCTTTCTCGGTTACTCGCGGCCATCCTGGGTGAGGTCGAAAGTGCACATTGCCGAACGCGGACCAGCACCGCTGCCGGTCTTGCATCTCATAACCAAGATATGCGTAGATCATGGCCAGACAATCACGCTCAATCCGAACACGCTGTCCGAAATTTCCTGACAATAGGGAGCCCGATGGACCGATTCGCAAGCATCACGGCATTTGTGCGGGTCGCTGAGAGTGGCGGCTTCTCGGCTGCGGGCCGCCGCCTGAACCGGTCTAAGGCGACGGTCAGCGGACAGGTCCAAGCGCTGGAAAATGCCGTTGGCGTACGGCTGTTGAACCGCACGACCCGGCGGATTAGTCTGACCGAGATTGGCCGTGGCTATTACGAGCGCTGCGTACAGATTCTGCAGGATCTGGAGGAAGCCGACGAAGCGGCTGGCGCACTACAGGCTATCCCACGCGGCCAGCTCCGCGTCTATTGCCACCAGAGCATCGCCCTGTTCGTCGCACCGGTCGTCACCGATTTCCTGACCCGGCATCCTGAGGCGTCGGTGGATATTCGCATCGGCTACGGGATGATCGACCTGGTGCAGGAGGCGTTCGACCTGGGGATCAGCCCGCTCTCGCCGCCTGACTCCACCCTCGTCGGACGACGCCTCGGGAGTTTGAGTCCAATTGTTTGCGGCGCTCCCGCATACCTCGAAAAACATCCGGCACCGCAATCCCCGGCCGATCTGGCCGGCCACAACTGTCTGCGCCACCCATACGCACCACCGTCTCCAGACGAGTGGCATTT
Organism: Mesorhizobium sp. M0019; assembly: GCF_040323975.1. Taxonomy (NCBI): domain Bacteria; kingdom Pseudomonadati; phylum Pseudomonadota; class Alphaproteobacteria; order Hyphomicrobiales; family Phyllobacteriaceae; genus Mesorhizobium; species Mesorhizobium sp. M0019. The sequence continues at coordinate 6,123 of NZ_JAMYVK010000060.1, forward strand.
CTTGGACGCCGCCGGCAATCCGGTGGTGGCGCGCGTATCGGGAAACCTGATCACCAGCAACCTCGAAACGATGCGCGCCGCCGCTGCGGCCGGGATCGGTCTGGTGTTGACGGTCCCGTATCTGATGGCGGACCTATTGGCCTCGGGAGCGCTAGTGCCGCTGCTACCTGACTACCGAGCGCAAAGTTTTGATATAAAAGCGCTTTACCCCCATCGCCGGCACCTGAGCGCCAAGGTTCGCGTGTTCATCGACATGCTGGTAGACCGGTTCGCCGAGCAAGAGCGCTGGCTCCAGCGAGCCGCCGGCTAACTGAGCTGCCCCGCGGCTTGTGAGATGAGCTGGGTGATCTCGCGCGGGTGAGAGATCAGCGACAAATGGCCTGCCTTGACCTCGATGGTCTTTGCGTTCATGCGCTTTGCCATGAAGCGCTCGAGATCCGGATTGATCGTGCGATCCTCGGTCGAGACGGCATACCAGCTTGGCTTCGAGCGCCAGGCCGCTTGCGTTGTCTTTCCGGTGAAAAGCCTGTCTGAGATCGGCCCCTGGACGGCATAGAGGATGCGCGCCTTCTCGTGAGGAATACCGCCGGCGAAATCCCGCAGGAAAGCCTCCTCGCTGAGCTTGCCATAGCCTTCGGACCAGACAAGGCCGGCGGAGGCGGGCGGCGCCGCAAAAGTCTTGGCGAGCGCCGTGTAGTCTTCTTTCGCATCCGGAGCGCGCGCCGCGACATAGACGAGCGAGGAAACCTTTGGATCCACCCCTGCCTCGCTGACGATCATGCCGGCAAAGGAGTGTCCGACAAGTATCGTCGGTCCATCCTGGAGCGCGATCGCACGGCGTGTTGCCTCGACGCCCGCCTCCAGCGTGGTCAGCGGGTGCTGGACGACGGTTGCCTTGAGGCCGGCCTGCTGCAGGATGCCAATCACCTCTGACCAGCACGAGCCATCCGCATATGCGCCATGGACCAGGACGATATTGCGAGCCTTGGGCCCCGTCTGCGCGCGCGTCTTGTCGGAGCCGGTCAGTATGCTCGTGGCCACCCCGGCGACGAGCGCGGTGGAGAAAGTACGCCGATTTATCATGATCGTGGGTTCCTTGGGAGGTTGGCAGATGGGGATCTAATTCGCGCCGAAACCTCGGCCGAGACGAGCCGCAAGCGCTTTGCGTGGCGCTCACGTCCTGCCTTCGCAGCCCACCCGGCCTTCGTTACGGCCGTCACTGCTTCGTGATCGCGCCTTGGGCCGGAGCGACATGGTCGCGCAGGCAACGGACAACGCGCTGCTACCGGATCACTCCAAGGGAGCGCTACGTCCTTCAGCGTGTGGTTCCCTCGCTCCCATCGCCAGCTTCGCCCGGCTTTTTCGATACCCCCGGCGATCAGTTCGTCCACTCTTGAAAGGAACAGCTTCAGGGTCGGCGATGTGTTTGCCTTGTTGTAGCCGATGACCAGATCGATCGTCGGCGTATCGCCTTCCAGCGGGCGGCTGATCACCGACCATGGCATGAAGTTCTGTGCGTAGACAGGCCGGAATGCCACACCCCAGGTCGAGGCGAACAGCGACATAGCCATGGCAAGATTGTCGACCTCATGATCTGGGCTGATTGCCGAGATTGGATCGCTTCAGATAGTCGTCGATAACGACCCGCAAGGCCGGCGCCGTGTTCGACACCGTAACGGCTTGGGGAAACGGCAGGCCAGCGCTTCGATCAATCGCTTCTCCACCGCGCCGGAGTGAGCGGCGTTGGCGCGAGCAAGCTGGACATGCTCGAAGCAGCGCTTTGTCGCCGCGTTGGCTTCGGCCTCGCCATGTTCCTTCCAGGTCAGATTGTAGAAAGGGCCGGCGGCATAGGCGATGCCCCAATGCACGAAGGCGCAGTCAGGGTCTGTTTCCAGCGCCTTCTCAAAACACTTGATGCCTTCCTCATGGTTGAAGCCGTAGCACCAGTTCAATCCGATATCGAACCAGCGCTGGGTTTCCCCGGAGCGGGTGGAGATGCGGCGCCGATAGACGCCGAGGTTGAAGCGATCCATTCTTGCTTTCTTCTCACACCATGTTTGCGACCCGGCGAGCCAATCCTCGCTTCCGCTTCCGAGGGCCGTCATGCCGTTACGAATGTCGGCGAGAGATTGCATTTACAAGGGCGCGCCTATGTCTGGCCCGAACTATCTCACTCCTGAAGAAGTCGTCGATCGCTACCGCGGACAGCTGAGCGAAGGGACGCTACGCAACTGTGGCGCTATTGATAGCAGGGGTGTGCAACAGCCTGTTGCACATTTCCCTCAGATCAAACTTCGATGAGCCGCACATATAGTAGCCGCTACAGCGCGGCCGAAAAAGCCATTTGTCGATACATGCGGCAAACGGTGGCAACGGCATCCAGCGGCTGTGGGACGTAGCGAAATGTGCACAGTTGCCCAAGGCCGATTGCCAGCCATCGGAGTTCCACGTCCAATCGACTGCGGCCAAGGGTCTTTGATTACCAGCGTTGATGCACGTAGGGCTTGATGTCCTGATCGTAGATATCCCGGATCTTGCCCATCAGTTCGCTGGACAAAGGCGCAAGGTCTGCGGCTTCGGCATTGGACCGAGCCTGCGCCGGATTGCGTGCGCCCGGAATGACCACGGTGACCGCGTCGAACATCAGGATCCAGCGCAAGGCAAATTTCGCCATCGTCGTGTCACCAGAAACCAGTGGTCGGATGCGCTCGACCGCGGCCAGCCCGACCTCATAGGGCACGCCCGAGAAGGTTTCGCCGACGTCGAAGGCCTCGCCGTTGCGGTTGAACAGACGATGATCCGTTGTCTCGAACTTGGTGTCGGCCTTGAACTTGCCCGACAGCAACCCGCTGGCGAGCGGGACGCGGGCGATGATTGCCACATCGTTCTTCTTGGCCAGGTCGAAGAAAAGTTCGGCAGGGCGCTGGCGGAAGGCGTTGAAGATGATCTGCACGCTGATGACACCGGGATATTGCATCGCCTTCAGCGCCTCTTCGACGCGCTCGACGCTGACGCCATAATTGCGGATCTTGCCTTGCTCGACGAGACGGTCGAGCCGCTCGAACGCTTCGGGATGATAGTAGAGGTCGGTCAGCGGGCAATGCAGCTGAACGAGATCGAGCGCGTCGGTCTCGAGATATCTGAGGCTTCGCTCGATCCAGCTAGTCAGGTTCTCCTGGGTAAAGCCTTCGACCGACTGCGACGGCAGCCGCTTTCCGGCCTTGGTGGCGATGAACGGCCGCTCGCCGCCACGCTCCTTCATCACCCTGGCAATGAGTTTTTCGGAGCGGCCATCGCCATAGACATCGGCGGTGTCGATGAAGGTGATGCCGGCATCGAGCGCTGCGTGCAGGGCGGCCACCGCATCGTTGTCATTGACCTCGCCCCAGGCGGCGCCGATCGCCCACGAACCAAATCCGATCTCGCTGAGATCGCGGCCGGTGCGGCCGAATTTCCGTGACTGCATGTCCTGTCCCTCGTTCCGGCTTGCAAGCCGATTCGCATCCTGCTCGCGGAACTTAATCGAATGATGACGCGATTGACATCCGCGTTCGTTGGATTTACCAGATAACAGGGTTGTATGACAACCCGGTAAGACTGCAAAGATTTGGAGTCGGGAGGATCTCAAGTTGAAAACCGTTCTGAAAATGAGCGCGTCGGCGGCACTTTGCCTTACCGCGCTTGCCCATCCTGCGTTCGCCGAGGACAACCTCGTCAAGATTGGCGTCGTCGCGGCGGAATCGGGCTCGTTCGTTTCCGCCGGTCACACTTTGCCCGCGGGCGTCGGGCTTGCCGTCAAGCAGATCAACGACGCCGGCGGCATCAAGGTCGGCGGCAAGACCTACAAGCTGGAAATGGTCAAACGCGATGACCGCACCGATATCGCCACCGCCATCGCCGCCACCCAGGAACTGGTTCGCGACGTGAAGGTGCAGGCGATCTTCGGATCGGAGACGCATGACTTCACGCTGGCGATGGCCAAGATCACGCAGCCGGCCAAGATCATCCATTTCGCCGGCAATTCGACACTGGCGAAAATCCTGACACCCGACTCCGTCAAGCCGGGCGGAGAGGATCACTATCTCTTCCAGTCCGAGCCGCAGGAATTCCAGCGGTCCGGATCGACCGCGCGGGGCGTGTTGACCTTGCTTGAACCACTGCTCGGTTTTAAGCCAAAGAAATCGGTCATGATCGTCGGCAACGACGCCACCGGCCAGTTCCTGTCGTCCTATTACTACAAGGCGCTGAAAGCCGAGGGCCAAGACGTTCCCGACATCATCTTCTATCCGCCAGATACGACCGACTTCTCGCCCTTCCTGACCCGCGCCAAGAGCCTCAATCCGGATATCATCCACTTCTGGTACAATGGCGATTCAACGCTGACGGCACTGCCGCAGGCGCTCGAACTGGGTGCCGCCAAGAGCTATTTCCTGTTCGGCGTCGACCCCGGCATATGGAAGGAAAAGGCGCTGACGGCCGATGTGCCGGTGGCAATGAGCTGCGTGCCGGTCTGCTGGGGCGAGTCGTCCAACCCGAAAGCCAAGGCCTATTTCGACGCTTACTTCGCCGCCGGCGCGCCGCACGGCGTGACCTCGTCGGTGTCGCTGCTCTACCACGACTATGTGCATTTCCTCGCCGAAGCCTGGGAGAAAGCCGGCAGCTTCGATCCGGACAAGACGGTCGAAGCGTTGCTGACGCTGCACCATCAGGGCGTGGTCTCGGATGACCTGACTTTCAATCCAACCCATCAGGTCACCCATGCCACCGAGGTCTGTGCCGCGGCACCTGGCGGCGCCATCTCCTGCTCCATGCAGCAGCCGCCGGCTGAAGCCCCGAAGAGCTGATCTGGGAACTGATCCCTGAGTTGGCGGCGTCACCCGTCACCAACTCATCCTTCTTGAATACAGGCAGGTCTTGATCGCCCGCCTCCATCAACAGCGGATGTCAGCCGTGGATATCTTTATCCAACAGATCCTCAACGGCCTTTCCATCGCCAGCGTGATCACACTCATCGCCATTGGCGTGACCCTGATCTTCGGCCTGACCGGCATCATCAACTTCGCTCATGGCGAATTCCTGATGATCGGCGGCATCGTCACCTGGCTTGCCGTCAGCGCCGGCCTCGGCTTTCCGCTTGCGGTGGTGTTGGCGATCCTGGCGGTCGGGCTGATGGGCTACATTCTCGAGCGCGGCCTTTTCCGCTTCACGCTGGAGCGGCCGACCAATGGCTTCATCGTTTCGCTCGGCCTCATCGTCGTCCTGCAGCACGTCGTCGTGCTGTTCTGGAACCCCAACCAGAAGAGCATCCCGCGCCCGCTGACCACCGTCTGGGACGTCGGCGGCGTGCGCATCGCGTCCGTGCGCGTCATGGTCATCCTGATCACCATCGCCGTGGTGGCGCTCAGCTTCCGGATGATCACGGCAAGCCGCTACGGCCGGGCGTTGCGGGCCAGCGTCGAGGACCGCGACACCGCGGCCCTGATGGGCATTCCGGTGCGCCGCTACATCTCCGGCGTGTTCGTGCTGGGCAGTGCGCTTGCCGGGCTTGGCGGCGCATTGCTGATCGCGCTGTTTCCGATCACGCCGTTCACGGGTGGCGCAATGGTGATGAAGGGGTTCGCCGTTGCGCTGATCGGCGGGCTCGGGAACATCTACGGTGCCGTCGCCGCCGGTCTCATCCTCGGCATCGTCGAAGGCTTCAGCGCCGGCTACGGCTTCTCGCAATGGACCGACGCCTATTCCTTCGCCCTGATGATCCTGGTGCTGATCGTTCGCCCGCACGGCCTGTTCGGCGGCACCAGCGGACCCAGGATGGCATCATGAACGCAGGCCAGGAGTTCCACGGTCGTCGCGCGGCCTCCGCCTTCAAGGCAATGCGGTCCCTGCTTCCGGTGCTGGTCATCCTGGCGCTGATCGCGCTTGTGCCGCTGTTATCGCCGAGCAACCGCTTCCTGTCGCTGGCGATCTCGGCCGGCACCAATGTGATCGCCCTTTACGGGCTGTCGGTGCTGTACGGCCAGACCGGCATCCTGTCGATGGGCCACGCGGCATTGGTCGGCGTCGGCGCCTATGCAGCGGCGATCCTGGCGCGCGATTTCGGCGTCGGCTTTTGGGCAGCGCTGCCGGCGGCCGCCCTTGCGAGCGCCGTATTCGCGATGATTGTCGGCATTCCGTCGCTGCGCGTCGGCGGCCATCACTTCGTCATCATGACTTTCGCCTTCGGGCAGTTGCTCGCCATCGTGCTCACCAATGGCGGCGACTATACGGGTGCGGCGACGGGGCTCGACCTTGCTGGTCCGGTCACCCTGTTCGGCGCCGACATGAGCGACCTGACGCACTACTATTTGATGGTGGTGGCTTTCGTGACTGTCGCGGCGGTGGCGAGCTGGGCGATCATCAACTCGTCCTATGGCCGCACGTTGCGTGCTATCCGGGAGAACGAGAAACTTGCGGCTTCGCTCGGCATCAATGTCGGCCGGCACAAGATCGGCGCTTTCGTCGTCAGCGGTGTCTTTGCCGGCATCTCCGGTGTGCTGCTGGCCTATTTCCTCGGCCACATCTCGCCGACCCAGTTCGCCTCCTTCCCCAGCATCTATCTGGCGCTGATGGTGATGATCGGCGGCGCCCGGCTGATAGCCGGGCCGCTGGCCGGTGGCGTCCTGGTCGCCTTCCTGCCGGAGGTGCTCAATCTCGATCCGGTCCAGTCGCGCATCGTCTACGGCGTCTGCCTGATCGCCGTCATTCTGCTTCTGCCCGACGGACTGATCGCCGGCATCGCCGCGGCCGTGCGCAAAGTCCTTTTGGCGAGGCCGAACGAGCGGCAGGAACTGGAAAACAGTGCCGGCGGCAGTCCCTCCGAGGCGCGGCGATGAGCCCGATCCTGGAGATCTGCGGCTTGAGCAAGCAGTTCGGTGGCGTCACCGCGCTCGCCGGCGTCGATCTCTCTATCGCGGAAGGCGAAATCCTCGGCGTCGTCGGCCCGAACGGCTCGGGCAAGACGACGTTGTTCAACGTCGTCACTGGCGTCCATAAGCCCAGCGCCGGCGGCGTGTCGTTTCGCGGGCGTGATATCACCGGTTTGGCGCCGCACGCCATTTCGAGGGCCGGCATCGGCTACACCTTCCAGCAGGCGATGGCATTCGCCGGCCTCAGCGTGCTGGAGAATGTGCAGATCGCCGGCGAGCATGTGCGAGCCGGAGCAAACGCCAACACCCCTTGGCCGACGCCGCAGGCGCTGCTCGATTTCGTCGGCCTGACGGCGCTCGCGGGCGAGAAGGCCGGCGTGCTGCCGTTCGGCAGCCTGCGCCTGCTCGGCCTGGCGCTGGCACTCGCCACGCAGCCGGCGCTGCTGCTGCTCGACGAGCCGGCCGCCGGTCTCAACGACCGCGAAACCACTGCCCTGGTCGGGCTTGTGCGCCAATTGCCCGGCCACGGCATCACCGTCTGCGTCATCGACCACGACATGAAGCTGATGCAGATGCTGTGCCGGCGCCTTGCTGTGCTCGATTTCGGCTCCAAGATCGCCGACGGGCCGACCGAGGTGGTGCTGGCCGATCCCAAGGTCCTGGAAGTTTATCTGGGAGGCGACCTGTGAGCCTGCTCGCCGTTTCCGATGTCGTCACCGGCTATGGCCCGACCATCGTCAACCGGGGTGTCTCGCTGACTTTGGCCAACGGCGAGATCGTCACCATCCTGGGGCCTAACGGCGCCGGCAAGTCGACACTGCTGAAGGCGATCGCCGGGCTGGTCAGGCCGCGCGCCGGCGGCATCGTTTTCGACGGCGGCGACGTTACCGGCCTGCCCGCCGATATCATGGCAACCCGTGGCGTCGTGCTGGTGCCGGAGGGGCGCAAGATATTCGTCGAGATGACGGTCGAGGAGAATCTTCGGCTCGGCGCCTATTCGCGCAGGGACGAGGCTGCCGTCGAGGCCGATTTTGCGACCATGCTGGCCTTCTTCCCGATCCTCGCCACCAAGCGGCGCGACAAGGGCGGCTCGCTGAGCGGCGGCCAGCAACAGATGCTGGCGATCGCGCGTGGCCTGATGGCGCGACCGCGCGTGCTGTTGCTCGACGAGCCGTCGCTCGGTCTGTCGCCGCTGCTGGTCAAGGAGATCAAGGCAATCATCCTCGACATCGGCGAGCGCTTCGGCGCTTCGGTGCTGCTGGTCGAGCAGAATGCCGGTCTGGCGCTGTCGGTCGCCTCGCGCGGCTACCTGATGCAGAACGGCCGCATCGTCGTCTCGGGGCCGATCGCGGAATTGCGCGACATGTCGCTGATGCGGGATCTCTATCTCGGCGGCGTCGCGGGAGCCGCGTCATGAGCAAGGGCTCAGTCGCCGCATTCGGCCTTGTCGCGCAAGGTCGCGAAACGGGCATAGCTTTTGGTGAGATGGCTGCGCATGGCACGGCGCGCCGCATTGACGTCCCTGGCTTCGATGGCGGCGAGAATGGCGCGATGCTCGCGTTGCATGCGGGCCAGGTATTTTTCCCGTTCGGGAACCGTCATGCGATCGAGCCTGGTCCATTGGCGCGGGATCATGGCGCTGCCGAAAGTGTCGAACAGCCGTGTGAAATTGGCGTTACGCGTCGCCGCGAGAATGGCGCGGTGGAAGCCGAAATCCTCTTCCGAACCCGGCTCGCCGGCGCGCACCGCGGCTTCGAGCGCGTCGAGCCGCGAGCTCATCTGCTCGAGTGCTGCGTCGCTGCGCCGCTCGGCGGCGAGGCCGGTCGCTTCCACCTCGATGCCCATGCGCAGTTCCAGCACGCGCAGCACCTCGTCGATCGATTCGAGATCGTCAGGCAGGATGGAAAAGGTCCGGGGCAGGGGACCCTTGGCGACAAAAGCACCCAGACCCTGGCGGGTGGTGATCAGCCCGCGGGCGCGCAACGCAGCCAGCGCCTCGCGCACGACGGTGCGGCTGACGCCGGTCGCGGCGACGATCTCCTGCTCGGTCGGCAGCCGCTGGCCCGGCGCAAGATCGCCGGATTCGATCTGCGCGATCAGCGTGTTGACGAGCCCGCTTCTGAGATTGGGCGCTTGCGGTATGGCGTCGAAAAGCATGGTCTCGTAATCCGTCATCGGGGGATGCAGCCTCCGGTCCGATTCTCCGGCAAAGGATTGCATCGACACGGGTTCACCGCAAGATGAGGCATTGCAGCTGCTGCCGGGCAGGAGGCGCGATTGGAGAAAAGCATGAAAGAACGCGTAGGCTTCATTGGACTGGGCAGCATGGGCGCCGGTATGGCCGCCAATCTTCTGGCCAAAGGCTGGCCGCTAACGGTCTGGGCGCATCGCAGCCGTGCTGCGGTGGTGCGGCTGGTGGCGGCAGGCGCCACCGAGGCGGACGACCTGCACAAGCTTGCCGCCGCGAGCGACGTTGTTGTGCTTTGCGTTACCGGTTCGCGCGAGGTGGAAGCGCTGGTGATGGGGCCGGGCGGGCTGGCTTCTGCCGGCAAGCCACTGCTGATTATCGACTGCTCGACCTCCAACCCGTCATCGACAACGGCACTGGCGGTCGAACTCGCAACTCAGGGCCTGACGCTGATCGACGCGCCGCTCGCGCGTACACCCAAGGAAGCCGCCGAAGGCAAGCTCGACGTCATGGTGGGTGGCTCGGTTGAAGCCGTTTCGCGGGCGCGGCCGGTACTTGAAGCCTTCGCGGCGCGTGTCGTGCACACCGGACCAACCGGCAGCGGCCACACGATGAAGCTGCTCAACAATTTTATCTCGATGGGGTACTCGGCGATCTACTCGGAGGCGCTGACGCTTGGCGCGAAGGCAGGGCTGACGCCGCAGGTGTTCAACACCGTTATCTCGGGCAGCCGCATGGACTGCGGCTTTTACCAGGCCTTCTTCGACTTCGTGCTGAACCGCAACGAGAACGCGCAGCGTTTTGCCATCGCCAATGCGCTCAAGGACATGACCTATCTCGCTTCTTTTGCGCAGGCTGCGGGCGTCGCCAATCCGATTGGTGCTGCGGTGCGCAACGGCTTCGCCACCGCAGTCACCACCGGTCATGGCGAAAAATTCGTGCCGGCGCTTTCCAATATCATCGCCGGCCTGAACGGCGTCTCGCTGGTTGAGCCCAAAACGAACTGATGTAGAGCGAAGCCCGTTACCCGATGGCTTGCCTGCGAGTGGCCTTCTTTCGCCTCGCCTGTGGCAACTGAAGTGTCACCTCGGCGACCGCATCACTGTCATGCAGCCCGACGCGCAAAGCGGCTCCCGCCAGATGGTCGCGCATGGCCGCTTGTGCCGCCTCGACATCGCCGGCGCGGATGGCCGCAAAAATACGTTCGTGCTCGCCAAGTGTGATGCGGGCCATGTCGTCCGACTTCTGCTGGTTACCGGCGGCGAGAATGCTTTCGCGCACGCGCTCGGAAACGAAGACCAGAAACTGGCCCATATAGGAGTTGCGCGTCGCCTCGGCGACGGTGCGGTGGAACTCAAGGTCGCTGCGCAGCCAGGCGACGCTGCCATAGGGTGCGGCACGCATGCCGGCGAGCGCTTCGCCCATCGCGCCGAGGTCGGCGTCGGTATGGCGTGTTGCGGCGAGGGCCGCCGCCTGCACCTCGAGGATGCCGCGCAGTTCGAACAGGCTGCGGAACGAGTCGGCACGCTGCAGCGCTTCGTAGTCGATGGTCAGCACGGTTGCGTTGCTGGCTTCGACGACGAAGGCACCGCGCCCCTGCTGCGACCAGATGCGGCCTTCCGAGCGCAGCCGCGCGATCGCTTCGCGCACGACGTTGCGGCTGACCCCGAACGTGGTGGCCAGCGCCTGTTCGGTCGGCAGCTGATCGCCGGGCTTCAGCCGTCCCTGCGCGATCTCGCGCGAGATGGAACTCGCGACCAGAGTCGAGAGATGCGGACCACGATTGACCTTGTCGAGTTTCAGCGCCATCGCTCACCTATAGTCGAGGGAGGATTTGGACGCCAGAATGCGGCCGTTGCTCAAGATGCGACGCGGGTCGAACGCTTCCTTGATGCCTGCCGCAAGATCGAGCGCCACGGGATCGATGCGTTCGAGGAACGCCTTTTGCTTGACCCGGCCGATGCCGTGCTCGGCGCTGATCGAACCGCCATAGCGGTCGACAACGGCAAAGATCTGCTCTTCGGCCTCTTCGAACAGTTGCTCGATCGCTTCGGATGCCATTCCTTCCGGCGGAACGACATTGAGGTGAATGTTGCCGTCGCCGACATGGCCATAGGTGACGGCAAGCGCATCCGGGCGAGTTTGCTCCAGCGCGGCCAGCGCTTCAGTGACGAAATCGGCAAGTTTCGAGATCGGCACCGAAACGTCGGTGCGCAGATAGCGGCCGCCACGGCCCTGCCGCTCGACCATGATCTCTCGGTAGCGCCACAGCCGCTCGCCCTGCGCCCGCGTCGATGCCACGACCCCGTCCTCGACGATATCCGAGACGCCGCCGAGAAAACCCAGGAGCATGGCGGACAGGTCGATCAACCCACCGGAGGAAACCTCGATCAGCACATAGGCCGGGTAGGCCCTGGTCAGCGGTTCCGGAAAATCCGCGGCCTCGCGCATGGTGATTTCGATGCCTTGGCGCAGGATCAATTCGAAGGCGGTCAAAAGGTCGCTGCAGTCGCGCCGTGCTCGGGCGTAGAGCGCCATGGCGTCTTCGACCGAGCGCAGCCCGACCAGCGCGGTCTCGACCTGGGTCGGCTTGGGATAGAGTTTCAGCGCCGCGGCGGTGACGATGCCGAGCGTGCCTTCGCTGCCGATGATAACCTGCTTGAGGTCGTAGCCGCGATTGTCCTTGCGCAGCACCTTCAGCCCGTTCCAGATCCGCCCATCGGCCAGCACCACTTCGAGGCCAAGCACCAGATCGCGCGTCATGCCGTAGCGCAGCACGTTGAAGCCGCCGGCATTGGTGGCGACGTTGCCGCCGATGCGGCAGCTTCCCTGCGCCCCGAAGGTGATCGGCAGCAGACAGTCGTGCGCCTCGGCGGCGCGCTTGGCATCCTCGAGGATGCAGCCGGCCTCTACCACCATGGCGAAATCGATCGGACTGACGGAACGGATCGTGTTCAGGCGTTCGAGTGAGATCACCACTTCGCCACTGTCCGCGGCCACCGCCGCGCCGACGAGGCCGGTCAAGCCGCCCTGTGGCACGACGGGAATACGCTCCTCGTGGCAGCGCCGCATCAGCGCCGACATCTCCTCGACCGAGGCCGGGCGCGCCACCGCCAGCGGACGACCGAAGTGATCGCCCGACCAGTCGCGGCTGTAGCGCGCCAGATCAGCATCGGCCGTCAGCAACCCGCCATTCGGCAGCACGCCGGCGAGGGCTGCGATCAGCGATGCGGGGGTGGGCTGCACGACATTCATGACCTGGCTCTGGACCCTCTGCGGAAACGACTGGACAACCACCGTTCTTGTCGTGTTATCATACAACCCTGATTTAGAACATCAAGCGGCGCCGTTTCCCAACCAGCCGTTTGATGTGGATGGTCAGACCAGCAAATCACCGAATTCGGAGGACTTTCCCCATGAGCGACGCCCCAGGCCGCTTCCGCTACATGCATACCATGATCAGGGTGCTCGACCTCGACAGGTCGATTGCCTTCTACACCGAAGTGCTCGGCATGACCTTGCTGCGCCGGGACGACTATCCGGGCGGCAAGTTTACCAACGCCTTCGTCGGCTATGGTCCGGAGGACAAGGAGGCGGTCGTCGAGCTGACGCTGAACTGGGGCCACGAGAAACCCTACGAGATCGGCACCGGCTTCGGCCATCTGGCGCTCGGCGTCAATGACATCTACGCCGTCTGCGCCGAGCTCGAAAAGCGCGGCGCCAAGATTCCGCGCAAGCCCGGGCCGATGCTGCATGGCACCACCCACATTGCTTTCGTCGAGGACCCGGATGGCTACAAGATCGAGTTGATCGGTCTCGACACGATGCAGTGACCTTCTTAGACGGGACCGCATCGGCTTGGTGCCGATGCGGTCCCGTCCGGTCCGCGCTTGCTTGGGAGGCGGTGCGGAGCGATCTGTCACTTGATGACCGCGATCTTGCTGCGGTCGATGGTGATGGCGACAGCGGCGATGAGCACTGCGCCGAACACCATGTTTTCCAGGAAAATGTTGACGCCGACGAAGGTCATGCCGATGCGCACGATCGAGATGATCAGCGCGCCGACCGCCGTGCGCGCCACACCGCCCAGCCCGCCGGTGATGGCGGTGCCGCCGACGATGACGGCGGCAACGGCCGGCAGCAGCAGCTGGTTGGCGAGAACCGGCGAGCCGCTCGATAGCCGCGCCGCCAATACCACGCCGGCGACAGCGGCCAGCATGCCGGAGGCGGCGAAGGCGATGATCTTGGTGCGGTCGACATTGATGCCCGCCGCCCATGCGGCAGGCTCGCCGGCGCCGACGGCGATCGCCTGGCGGCCAAAGCGCGTGTAGCGCAGCGCGAGAAAGCTGGCGATGCCGATGACCGCCGAAATCAGCACCACCACCGGCAGGCCGGCGACCGTGGCGTTGATCCAGGCGGTGTTTTCGCGCCCCGCTTCCTCGATGGTGATGGCGCGGCCGTCGGAAACCCAGAGCGCAATGCCGGTCACCACGCCGCCGGTGGCGAGCGTCGCCACGAAGGACGGGACGCGCAGCTTGACATGGACGATGCCGCTCAACATGCCGAAGGCGAGCCCGGACAGGATCGCCACCGGAAAGGCTGCGAGGCCGAGCGAAGGCAGCAACTGCGCCAGGATCACGCTGCCCAGCGAGGCGACCGCCTGGATCGACAGGTCGATGCCGCCGAGCAGGATGGCGAAGGTGACGCCGGTCGCCAGGATGAACAGCACGGCGGTGTTGGCGAACAAAAGCGCCACGGTCTCGCCGGTCAGAAAGCCGGGCGCCGCGATCTCGATGATCAAAAGCAGAGCGACAAGCAGGACCAGCGGAATTGCGCCTTGCGTCCACTTGCCTTCGAAGATGCGCCTCAGCGAAAAAGCTTCATTCATCGGCCTGCCTCAGTCTCTCACACCATTGCCCGCAACAGTTCGACCTGGTTCGGCTTGTTGCCCGGGCTGGCGTCGAAACGCGCGGTGATCTCGCCGTCGCGCATCACCAGCACCTGGTGCGACAGGCCGATGGTTTCCTCCAGCGTGTCGGAAATCAGCAGGATCGCCACGCCCTGTCCGGAAAGATCGCGGATCAGCTCATAGACCTCCTCCTTGGCGCCGACGTCGAGGCCGCGCGTCGGATGGTCGAGCACGAGGATGCGCGAGCCCGCCGTCATCCAGCGCGCCAGCACCACCTTCTGCTGATTGCCGCCGCTGAGCTTGCGGCAGGCGGCATCAGGGCCGGGCGCCTTGATGCGCAGCCGCTTGATCCAGTCGGCGGCGAGGCGGCGCTCCTTGCCGTAGTCGATCGCGCCATGACGCATGACGCTCGACAGGTCGGCGAGCGAGATGTTTTCGGCGATCGACAGGAACATCACCAGGCCTTCGAGCCGCCGCTCGCGCGGTACATAGCCGATGCCCGTGCGCACCGCCGGCTCGGGCGAGGCGAAGTGCACGGCGTCGCCGGCGATTTTCATTTCACCTTCGCTATGCTGAAGGAAGCCGCCGACCGTGCGTGTGACTTCCTCGCGGCCGGAACCGACGACGCCGGCGATGCCGACGATCTCGCCGGCCCTGATCCTGAGGTCGACGCCATGATAGGCGCCGGCGACGCCGAGCCCCCTGGTTTCGACCATTGTCTCCTCGCGCGGCGCGTGCTGGCGGGCCTCGCGGTAGTATTCGGCCTGCAGCCCGCGGCCGACCATGATCTCGTGCAGGTCCGGCGCGGTGACCTCGGCGGCACGGTGTTCGGCAACCACGGCGCCATCCTTCATCGTGTAGACGCGGTCGGAGATCGCTAGCACCTCGTCGAGACGGTGCGAGACGAAGACGAAGCTGGCGCGGGATTTGAGCGAACGAACCCGGGCGAACAGCACTTCGATGTCGGCGGCGTTGAGCACCGAGGTCGGCTCGTCGAGCAGGATGAGCAATGGCCGCTCGACCATTTCCTCCAGCGTCAGCGCCTTGGCCAGCTCGACCATCTGACGTGCGGCGAAAGTGAGCTCGGAGGTGCGCGCTGTGACGTCGATGTCGATGCCGATCTTGGCCAGCTGTCGGCGCGCCGCCGCGTTCATGGCGCGCCAATTGACGATGCCGAAGCGGGTGAAACGATCTTCCTCGCCGAGATAGATGTTTTCGGCGACCGTCAGGTTGAGCACCAACGACTGTTCCTGGAACACCATGCCGATGCCATGCCGGGCCGCATCGCGCGGACTGCGCATGCGGAGCTGCTCGCCGTCGAGGGTGAGCCAGCCGCCATCCGGCCGGTAGCTGCCGGCCAGCACCCGCATCAGCGTCGACTTGCCGGCGCCGTTTTCGCCGATCAGCCCGACCACTTCGTTTGGCCGGACCTCGATCGAGACGTCGCGCAAGGCCTGGACGCCGGGAAAGTTCTTGATGATGCCGGATGCGCTCAGCATGGCGGTCATTTGACTATTCTGAGACGGACGCGGTCGAGCGACAGCGCCACCGCGGCGATGATCATCAGGCCCTGCACCGTCTGCTGGATGTAGGGCGAGATGCCGAGCAGGATCATGCCGTTGGCGAGCACGGTGACGATCAGCACGCCGATCAGCGTGTTGACGACGCCGCCCTCGCCGCCGGTCAAGGCCGTGCCGCCGACGACGACGGCGGTGACCGCGGCAAACAGCCTGCCGTCGCCGATGACGGCGTGCGACTGGCCGAGTTGAGCCGCGGCAAGCACGCCGGCTATGCCGAAGAAGAAGCCAGCCAGCGCGAAGGCCGTGATGCGCACGCGCACCACGTTGACACCGGAGAGCTTGGTCACGTCCTCGTCACCGCCGATCGCCAGGATGTGGCGCCCGAGCTTGGTGTGATACTGGATGACGGCGGCGAGCAGGAACGCTCCGGTGGCGACCCACACCGCCAGCGGCAGCCCAAGGAAACGGGTCAGCGCCAGATCGCGGATCGAGGCGTCGTTGAGGCGGATCGCCGACCCGCCGAGCATATAGACCGACAGGCCAAGGCCGATGAACCACATGCCAAGCGTCGCCATGAAGGAGGGGATGCGCAGCATGGTCTGAACGAGACCGCTGACGAAACCCATGGCGGTACCGGCGACGACCGCGGCCAGCACCGCCCACCAGCCATAATCGTTGCCGTTGCCGTCATTGGCGGCGAGCAGCACGACCACCATCGCCGCCACCGACACCGTGCCCTCGACCGACAGGTCGATGCTGCCCATCAGGATGATGAAGGTCAGCCCCATGGCCAGCGTTAGCGGCACGGCGGCCGAATTGGCGACGCGCACGAGGTTGCGCAATTCGATGAAATTGGGATTGGCAATGGCGATCAGCACGCAGAGCACGATCAGCACCGCCAGCGGCGCCAGGCTGCGCCAGCGCCTGCCGCCGAACAGGCCGGCGATGCGGCCGGGGATCAGTGTCATAAGCGTCGTCCGCTCGATGTCCGAAACGGACTTCAGGGGTTCTGTATCGATTGTCAAGAAACCGCTTCCCGTTTGCTGATAACAGTCGCCGATGCCGATGCAATGCACGACGACCATAAAGGGAGCGGGCCGCCAGGGAGTCAGCAGCCCGCTCGGGCGGTCAGGTACGGATGGCTCCGGTCACCCGACCCCACAGGTCGTTCCAGTCGATCTCGGGCTTCGCATCGACGTTGGTCTTGTAATACTCCTCGACATTGTCGTGCGAGATCAGCACCGCCTTGCCGTAGAATTCGCGGTGCTCCGGTGGCTCCTTGACCGGATCGAACTTGCCGATCTTGGCGTTGTAGCCGATGGCCAGTCCCATGCCGCCCTGCCAGAACGGATCCGAGGTGACAGTGCAGGCAAATTCGCCCGTGCGCACCGCGTCGACCGCCGTTTTGATGCCGTCGACGCCGACGATCGGCACTTTGCCGGCAAGGTTCTCGGCGCGCAGCGCTTCGAGTGCGCCGGAGCCCATGTCGTCATTGGCGGCCCAGATGCCCTTGATGTCGTCGCCGAAGCGGGTGAGGAGATTGCCCATCAGGTCGAAGGCTTCGGTCGATTTCCAGTTGGCGACCTGGAAGTCGAGCAACTTGATGTCGGGATTGGCGGCGAGTGCCGCGTCGAGGCCCTTCTTGCGTTCGATCGCCGCCGTGGTCGAGATCAGGCCGCCGAGCGCGACGATGCCACCCTTGCCGCCGATCGTCTTGAACAGAATCTCGGCGATGATCTTG
This sequence comes from Mesorhizobium sp. M0019, assembly GCF_040323975.1. Lineage (NCBI taxonomy): Bacteria > Pseudomonadati > Pseudomonadota > Alphaproteobacteria > Hyphomicrobiales > Phyllobacteriaceae > Mesorhizobium > Mesorhizobium sp. M0019. The sequence goes on from NZ_JAMYVK010000060.1 coordinate 23,386, forward strand.
CCGCTCGAGATGCCGTCGAACTCGATGTGGGAGACGTAGTTCGGGTTGAAGTCCTTGGGGTGCAGATCCGGCGGCTTGTTCCATTGCGTCACCACATAGGCGCCAGCCTTGGCGCAGGCCTCGACGATGGGGCGCGCATCCGGCGTATCGTTGGGGTCGGAATTGAGCACCATGTTGCCGCCGGTCTTGGCAAGCATGGCCTTGATGTCGGCGATGCCCTTCTCGCTGTTGCCTTCCGAAACCAGCGTGACATGCTCGAGCCCGGCCCATTTGGCATAGGCCTCGGCGCCGGTTTTCCACACCGCATGGTAGGGGTTGGATAGCGAGCGGATCGACGTCACCAGCGTCGGCTTTTCCTGCGCGCGCAGGACCCGTGGCATGGCAAGTGCGGCCACTCCGGCCGTGGCGCCCAGCATCAATGTCCGGCGACTGACTGTGCCGGAAAGCGTCAAACTCTTCCTGTCCTTCATTATCAAACCTCCCGATTGAAATCTGTTTCCCGCCCGGCTGCATGCGCGGGGACGCGGCCGGGCCTCCGATCGAGGGGTTGTCAAGCTCCTCTACTTGTACGACAACCCTTCAACACGATAACCATACCCCTTCTCTTGACGCGACACAAGCGACTTGAGATCGTCACGCGCACGAGGAACGGGCGAAGGTTGTGGCATGGGAGGGACAATGCCGGATTATGTCATCGTCGGCGGCGGCTCGGCCGGTTGCATCCTTGCCGCCAGGCTCAGCGAGAATCCCGACCTGTCGGTCGTCCTGCTTGAGGCCGGACCGCCCGACACGCATCGCTACATCCATCTGCCGGTCGGCTTCTTCAAGATGACGTCGGGGCTACTGATCTGGGGTTACGAGACGGCGCCCGGCAAGGCGATCGACGGCCGTGCCATGGTCTATCCGCAAGCACGCGTTCTCGGTGGCGGCTCATCGATCAACGCGCAGGTGTTCACGCGCGGCTGCCCGCAAGACTATGACGACTGGGCGACTGAGGACGGTTGCGCCGGCTGGAGCTATGCCGACGTGCTGCCGTATTTCCAGCGCTCCGAAGGCAACGACACTTTTGCCGGCCCGCATCACGGCACCCAAGGGCCGCTCGGCGTTTCCAGTGGCGCGCCGCATCCGCTGACACGGGTCTTCGTCAGGGCGGCGCAGCAGGCCGGTCTTCCGTTCCGGGCCGACTTCAACGCCGGTCAGCAGGAAGGGGCGGGGTTTTACCAGACGACGACGCGCAACGGCCGCCGCAGCAGCACGGCCGTCGCATACCTCAAGCCCGCGATGAACCGCAAGAACCTGACGCTGCGCACCGATGCCACGGTCAGCCGCGTCGTCATCGAGAACGGACGCGCCATCGGTGTCGAGATCATCGTCAACGGCCGCTCCGAGCTCCTGCGCGCCGAGCGCGAGGTGATCGTCACCGCCGGCGCCATCGGCTCGCCCAAACTGCTGATGCTGTCGGGCATCGGCCCGGCCGCGCATCTTGGCACGCACGGTATCAAGGTGATCCACGATCTGCCTGGCGTTGGCCAGAACCTGCATGACCACATGGATGTCGACGTCGTCGCCGAACTCAGCGGGCCGCATGGAATCGACCGCTACAAGAAGAAGCGCTGGCAGGCCGTCGCCGGCTTGGAATATGCGCTGTTCGGCAAGGGGCCGGTGGCCTCCAACATCGTCGAAGCCGGCGGTTTCTGGTGGGGCGACCGCACGGAGAAGACACCCGACATTCAGTTCCATTTCCTGCCTGGCGCCGGCGTCGAGGAAGGCATCGGCTCGGTGCCCGGCGGCAATGGCTGCACGCTCAATTCGTACCACGTCCGGCCCCGCTCGCGCGGCAGCGTCACGCTCAAATCGGCGGACCTGCGCGATGCGCCGGTCATCGATCCCAACCCCTTCGCCGAGCGCTACGATCTCGAGCGCGCCATCGACGGCATCGAGATCAGCCGCGAAATCCTGTCTCAACCGGCTTTTTCGAAATACATCAGCCGCGAACATCTGCCGGGCGCGGCCATGCAGGGACGCGCAGCAATAGAAGCCTTCGCCCGCGAACACGGGCGCAGCGCCTACCACCCGGTCGGCTCGTGCCGGATGGGCGGCGATGCGCAGAGTGTCGTCGATCCCGAGCTTCGCGTGCGCGGACTTCAAGGCCTGCGCGTCTGCGACAGTTCGGTCATGCCGCGCATCGTGTCCTCAAACACCAACGCCGCCGTCATCATGATCGCCGAGAAGGCTGCGGATTTGATCGCCGGGCGGGGCCAGTTGTCTGCGGTGACGGTCTAGTCGTCCGGGAACATCGAACGTGGTGGAAAGTCGGTGCGGCTGTAGTCAACGACGATGAACTTGCCACCCTGGTATCGCTCGACCACCGGGTTGTCCGTCACCTTGCCGCGGACGCGCTCTGCCTGGCCGTCGGAACTGTCCAGCGGTTTCCAGCCGATCTTGTCCCTGGCATCGTGCCGCCAGAAGCCGCGGCTGTTGTTGGACTGGCCCCAGATGACGGAGCAATCGACCCGCTCCGCCTTGGCGCAGCGTTCGATCAGGCGGACAAAGTCATCGTGCGATATCCAGGTCGACAGGATCCGTTCGTCCGGAACCTCAGGCAGCACCGAGCCGATGCGGATCAGCACGCTTTCCACCGCATGCTTGTCGAAGTAGAGGCGCGCCAGCATCTCGCCATAGGCCTTCGACAGGCCGTAATAGCCGTCCGGGCGCAACAGGCAGTCCTGGTCGAGAATCTCCGTCCGCTCGTACAGGCCGACTGCGTGCACGGAGGACGGAAAAACCACTCGCGCCTTCTGGCCGCGCGCCGCCTCATAGATATGAAAACTGCCGCGCAGATTGGGGCCAAGCACGGTTTCGAAGGATTGCTCCGTGGAGATGCCCCCAAAATGCAGGATCAGCCCGCAGCCTTCGGCGAGATCGTTCACCGCCTGCTGGTCCTCGAGATCGGCGATGGTGAAGCTTGCGTTTGGCGGCAGCGGGATCGGCAACGGCACGACATCGGTGAGCCGTAAGGTCCAGCCCAGCGCCGCCAGCCTGGCTGAGAGCAGGCGCCCGATCGTGCCGGAGGCTCCGGTCAACAGCACCGGTTTTTCGGGGATCATCACACCCTGTCCTTTCGCTGATACCGCGGACATGTTCGCGCGGAGCTGGCAAGGCGAACGAAGACTGGTCGCGGCGGGCGCGCCGCAAATGTCATCATATCACCGTATAAATAAAGGGTTGCCAAGGACAGCGGTTCGTTTATTGCTTGGTGGCGATGAAACGTTCCTTTGGCCTTCCCCCGCAGATCAGCCGCACGGCACAGGTTGCCGACTGGTTTGCGCGCGAAATACGCGCCGGCCATATGACGAGTGGCGAGAAACTGCCGACCGAGCAGGAACTGATCACGCAGTTCGGCGTCAGCCGCACGGTGATCCGCGAAGCCATGGCTTCTCTTCGATCGGAGGGCCTTGTCGTCAGCCGCCAGGGCTCCGGCGTGTTCGTCGCCGACCATCAGGCCAACACCACATTTCGCATCGTCTCCGACGAGCTTCATTCGCTGACCGAAGTCCAGAACGTGCTGCAGCTTCGGCTTGCTGTCGAGCAGGAAGCCGCCGGCATCGCCGCTGAGAAGCGCGGCGACGACGACCTTGCCCGCATGCGCGACTGTCTCGACGCGATCGATGCGTCGATCGCGGCCGGCGAGAGCGCGATCGAGCCGGACTTTGCCTTTCACCGGGCGATCGCATCGGCCACCGGCAATCCCTATTTCGAGCGCTTCATGCATTTTCTCGGACCCGTCGTCATTCCGCGCCAGTCGATCCGCCCGCGGGACGAAACGCCGGAGCAGCGGCGTCATTATCTGGAGCAGGTCCAGATGGAGCACCGCCGTATCTATCAGGCGATCGAGCGGCAGAATGTCGAAGCCGCCCGCTTCACCTTGCGCGAGCATCTCGAAGCCGGTCGGGAACGCTATCGCCGTATGGTCGATGGTCACGCCAGATCGTAGCAAGCCGTCAAACCCAATCTTCGATCCGTTCCCCATCCGATCCTCACACCAACTCCCCGACAGGCATGTTGCAGGACTGCATGAGATCAGCGAGCTGCCGTTGCTCATCCGCCGTCAGGTCGAGCAACGGCGACCGGACCGGGCCGCAGTCGATCCCGGCAATACGCGCGCCGGCCTTGACGATCGACACGGCATAGCCGGCGCGCCGGTTGCGGATGGCGAGGTAGGGCAGGAAGAACGAGCGGATGAGATCGCCGACCTCGGCCGTGCGCCCGGCGTGCAGCGCATTGAAGAAACGCAGCGCGATCTCGGGTGCGAAATTGTAGATCGCCGACGAATAGGTCGTCATGCCTATTGCCGCGGCGGCACTGGCATGGACTTCGGCCGTCGGCATGCCGCCGATGAAGATCAGGCGATCATCCATGCGATAGCGCAGCGCGGTGAGAAGCTCGATGTCGCCGACGCCGTCCTTGAGCCCGATCAGGTTCGGGCAGTCCTGTGCCACGCGCTCGAGGGTCTCGGGCGTCAGCACCGCATTGTCCCTGTTATAGGCGATCACGCCGATGCCGACCGAACGGCAGATAGCGGTCAGATGCCGGCGCAGGCCGTCCTGCTCGGACTTGACCAGATAGGGCGGCAGCACCAGCAAGCCGTCGGCGCCATTGGCCTCGGCGGCCTTGGCGAACTCCACCGCCATATGGGTGCCGTAGCCGACGCCGGCCAGCAGCGGCATGGTATCGGGCACCTCGTCCGAAGCCGCCCGCACGACGCGCTTGTACTCTTCCAACGTCAGCGAGAAGAACTCGCCGGTTCCGCCGGCGGCAAAAAGCCCGCTCGCGCCGGCAGCGCCCTGGCTGGCGACATGGGCACGATAGCCGTCTTCGTTGAAGCCGCCGTCATCATCGAAAAAGGTCAGCGGAAAGGAAAGCAGCCCGCGGCCAAGGGATCTGGTCAGTTCAGTGGGTGAAAACGTCAAAACGAGTACTCCGTGTATGGGGCCGGCAGATCGGGTTGGATGGTCGGGCCGGCAAAGGTTCTTGTGGCTGTGGCGTCCGGGGGCGGAAGGGTCATACGATGCCTGGCCGGACTTTGGCCGCGGCGGCGTCGATCGCCTTGCGGCCAAGGCCCGACTTGACGATGCGGATCAATTCCTCCTCGCTGGTGTCGGCCGTGGACGCGTCCAGCGCGACCTCGCCCGAATGCAGGAAGTTGATGCGGTCGCAGACTTCGAAGATCTGGTTGTAATTATGGACGATAAGGATCACCGACACCTGGCGCTGCTGGCGCAGGTTCTGGATCAGCCCTAGGACATGCGCGCTCTCGCGCACGCCGAGTGCTGCCAGCGGTTCGTCGAGGACCAGGATCTTGGGCGACGAATAGATCGAGCGGGCGACGGCGATACACTGGCGCTGTCCGCCTGACAGAAGGTCGACCGTGCTGTTGACGCTGGGAATCGAGATGCCCAGCGTGTCCAGGTAGACCTGCGCCTGCTCGCGCATTCTCCTGTTGTCCAGAAGGTTCATGCCCAGGATGCGCTTGTGGTATTCGCGACCCAGGAACATGTTATGGAAGACGCTGAGGTCGCCGATCAGCGCGAGGTCCTGATAGACGGTCTCAATGCCTTGGGCGCGCGCATCGCGCGGCGAGGCGAAATGAACCTCCTTGCCTTGCGAGACGATCGTTCCGGTGTCGGGCTGGTGAAAACCGGACAGGATCTTGATCAGCGTCGATTTGCCCGCGCCATTATCGCCGACCAGCGCCAGAACCTCGCCCTGGCGCAGCTTGATCGAGACATCGACCAGCGCGGTGACGGCGCCGAAGCTCTTGGAGATGTTGGACATTTCCAGAACGACCGGTGCATCGGGCGCGAGCGGCGGAATGCGCTGCGTGTTCATAGGCGCCTCCTTGTGCGCAGCCGATCGACCTGGATGCTCAGGATCATCGCCGCGATGATGGCGGCGCCGAGATAAATGTCGGAAACGGTGGCTTGGGCGCCGATCATCACCAGGCCGTTGTTGAGCGACGCGACCACGAACGCACCGATCAGCGCGCCGATGACGGTACCGGAGCCGCCCAGCAGCGAGGTGCCGCCGATGACCGCGGCCGCGATCGCCTGCAAGGTGAGAAACGGGCTGCCGGCCTGCGGGTCGGCTGACGTGAACTGGGCAGTGTTGATGATGCCGGCGAACGCCGCGCAGCCGCCGGCGATCATGAAATTGTAGATCTTCATCCGGTCGGTGCGCACGCCGATCTCGCGGGCGCCGATGATGTTGCTGCCGGTGGCGATCGTGTGCAGGCCGAAGGTGGTGCGGTTCAGCGCCAGCGCCAGCGCCAGCACGATCAGCACCGTCCACAGGAAGGGTGTGAAGGCCGTCACGCCGTGCCAGGACAACAGGCCATCCGACGGCTGGTAGAGGCTTTGTCCAAAGATGGCGTTGAAGGGCTGTTCGACTGGCGCCACGATTGGCTGGCTATTGTAGACCGAGACGACGATGCCTTGCAGGAAGAACAGCATGCCGACGGTGGTGATCAGCGACGGCACGTGGAAACGCACGGTGATGATGCCGTTGATGGCGCCGACCAGCACCCCGATCAAAACGCCGACGACGGCGCCGACGGCCAGCGGCACGCCCCAGGTGACCGACATCAGCGCCATGACATAGGGCGCGATCGAGAAGATCGCGCTCAGCGAAAGATCGATCTCGCCGGTGATCATCAGCATGACCTCGGCGGCGGCGATCAGGCCGAGCCGGCCGGTGTCGCGCAGCACGACGCTCATGAATTGCGGCGACAGGAATCCGCCATCGCTGCCGACCTGGAAATAGATGACCAGCACGATGGCGACGACGGCGATGCTTGCCTCGCGATAGCGGGAAAGCAGGATGAGCAGCCTTTCCGTCATCGTATGCGGGACCTTGACGCCAACGACGTTCTTCCCGGCTTTTGCGGTTTCGATTGGCAGCACTCTTGTCTTCCTGATTTCGAATTCTAGGCGCAAAGGTGGGTCGGCAAAAAGCGCGACGACTGCCTTGCGGCAGCCGGCGGTGCCCTCGCTACGTCATGTGAAGTCGACGCGGCGAGGGCAGGGGTTTTCGCCTGCTGGACAGTGTCAGGTTGGCTCGACGTCGCTGCGACCCTCGAAGCGCGACTTGCCGACATAGGCGTCGACATTGTCCTTGGTCACATAGGCCTGGCTGGTGTCGCTGTTGGCCGGACCGACGAGGCCGCCCGACAGCTTGTAGAGATACATCTGCTGGACTGGCAGGAAACCCTGCAGATAGGCCTGCTGGTCGGTGGTGAAGTTGACGTCGCCCGACTTGATGAAGTCCAGCGTCTGCGGGAACAGGTCGAAGCCGGCCACGGCGCCGCCGGCTTTCACTAGGCCGTATTTGTTGGAGATGAAACCGCAGGCATAGGTGTCGGAACCGCCGGTGCCGAACATGCCCTTCACGTCCTTGTGGCTGAGATAGTAGCTCTCGACGCGCGAGATTTCCGTTGCCGGATCCGGGCCGGTGTTGACGACATCGTAGGTGACGCCGCTGCCGCTGTCCTTGATCGCCTGGATGTAGCCGTCAAGACGCGGCTGCGTGTTGAGCGAGCCGGGAACGCCGATCGACAGCATGACGTGACCGCCCGTGGGGATCAGCTTCAGCCATTTCAGCGCCGAGTTGTAACCCGACTGATAGAGCGGCTGGCCGACATAGGACAGCCGCTTGTTGGGGCTGCCGACCGGCACGTCGGCGTTGAAGGCGACGACTGGAATGCCGGCCTGCGCGGCCATGTCGGTGGCGGCGTCGAAGGCCGTCGGATCGACCAGGCAGACGGCGATACCGTCCGACTTCTGCGCAATCGCGGTCTGCATGGCGCTGACCATTTCGGAGACGACGTTCTTCTGCGAACCCGTCCACTGGTAGCTGCACCCGAAGGCGGCGCAGGCGTCCTGGATGCCATAGACCGTCGGTGTGAAGAACTGGTCCAGCGTCACATGGCAGACGAAGTGGAACTTGTAAGGCTTCTTCGGCAGGCCGGCCGACGAATCCGCCGCGTTTGCCGCGCTGATGCCACCGGCGAGACCCGCACCTGCCAGTCCGCTGGCCAGGCCGGCGGCACCGAGACCGAGTTTCCCGGCCAGTGCGAAAGCACTTCGCCGGCTGATGGCGGCATTCACCATCTCCATCTGATTTTTCGTTTCGTCGTCCACTTGGTTCCTCCCTCTTCGTTTTGCGGGCTCGCCCACATTTGTCGTCTGGTTACATTGTTATATGACAACTTTTGTGTCAATGCTTTTTCGACACCGGTTTCACGACGGGCTTTTTGCGATCGCAAGACGATGCGGGAAGGCCGCCGCTTGATCGGCACGACGGACAGGATCACAGGAAGAGAAAATGGCTGAAATTGAATTCAGGGCTGTCAGCAAGGGCGGTCTGAAGGTGACCACGATCGGGCTCGGCGGCACCGGGCTGGGCAACATGTACCGAGCTGTCGACACCGACGCGGCGGTCAAGACGGTGCACGCGGCCTATGACAACGGCATCCGCTATTTCGACACAGCACCTGTCTATGGTTTTGGCGTCAGCGAGACCCGGCTTGGGCTGGCGGTCAAGTCGCTGCCGCGCGCCGACATCGTCATCTCGTCGAAGATCGGTTACGACCTCGTCCCGATCCCGCCCGAGGACCTGCAGCCAGCGCTGTGGGACCAGCCCGGCTCATTCCGTGCCGAGTTCGACTATTCGCGCGATGCGGTGATGCGCTCGCTCGAAGCAACGCTGAAGCGCCTCGACACCGACTATGTCGACATGGTCTCGATCCATGATCCGGACGAGGCCATTCATTTCGGCCCCGGCGAGGACCCCTATGCCAGAAGCCGCTTCCGGGAAGCCATGGACGGCGCCTATCCGGCGCTCGACGAACTGCGTTCGCAAGGCGTCATCAAGGCTGTCGGCGTGGGCATCAACCAATGGCAGATGCTGTCCGACTTTGTCGTGGCGGGGGAGTTCGACTATTTCCTGCTCGCCGGCCGCTATACGCTGCTCGAGCAGGAACCGCTGGCGACCTTGCTGCCACTGTGCGAGCAGCGCGGCACTAGGATCATCATCGGCGGGCCCTACAATTCGGGCATCCTGGCCACGGGCGCAGTCAAGGGCGCGACATTCAACACCAGGCCGGCGCTGGGGCCGGTGCTTGAGCGCGTTCGCCGCATCGAGGCGATCTGCGCCCGCTATCGTGTGTCGCTGCCGGCCGCGGCCCTTCAGTTTCCGCTCGGCCATCCGCTGGTCGCGAGCGTCATCCCGGGCGCGCGCTCAGCCGAGGAATTGAAGCAGAATCTGGGCTACCTGCGCGAGGATATTCCTCCGGCCCTGTGGGCCGATCTCAAGGACGCCCAACTGATTGAAATCGATGCACCTGTACCTGGAGCGTGACAGACAATCGGAATCTTGGCTGCCCGAGTGACGACTTACAGCGAGGACGCGCTCTCCGCCTCCATTTCCGCAGCATCCTGAAAGCGATGCGCGATCCGTGCGTTCACCCGTCCACCATTGGTGGCTCCGATGGCGACCAGCACTTCGTCGGCGCCTGTGATGAGTTCGGAAGCGTGTGCAGACGGATAGTCCTGGAAGCAAAAAAGCCTGGGCGCCACCAGGCGCCCAGGCTGTCCATGAAGTGGATGCGGGTTCAGTTCTTGACGACGCTGGTGGCCGCCTGTTCGATGAGTTTGGCGACAGCTGCGGGGTTGGAGACATAGACAGCGTGGCTGCCGACAACCTCCACCGTCGTCGCCCCTGCCCGGTTCGCCATGTTGCGCTGCGCCGGCGGCGGGATCATCTTGTCGTCGGTGGCAACGAGGTACCAGCTGGGCTTCACCTTCCAGGCCGGAGCGCTGACCTTGCCTTCGAGCGCCGCCACACCCCACGGCACCTGCGAATCGGCCATGAAGGAGGCGAGCGAGGGACGGACATCGGCGGCGAACGAAGCGGCGAACTTGGCCTTGTCGAGCATCAGGAAGCCGTCGACGGGCGGCAGGATCGGCGGCACCGACGCTCCGGGCGGCGGGTTGGCGATCAGGGTCGAAACCGACTCGCCTGCATCCGGTGCGAAGGCTGCGATATAGACGACACCTGCCACCTTCGGATCGGTGCCGGCTTCCGACACCACGACGCCGCCATAAGAGTGGCCGACCAGGATGACGTTGCCGGGAGCGGCGGCGATGGCGCGCCTGGTGACAGTGACATCATGGGCGAGCGAGGTCGTCGGGTTCTGGACGATGGTCACGTCATAGCCGTCTTTCTTGAGGATCTGGTAGACCCCGTCCCAGCCGGAGCCATCGACGAAGCCGCCATGTACGAGGACGACGGACTTTGCGGCAGTGTTCGACATTTGAGTTCTCCTTTGCAAAGTGTTGTTTGCGTTGGTTGCAGGAGGACTATGCGGCAGGGCCGACGGACGCGCTTTGAGGCGACATTCGGGCCGCCTTGATTTTGCATTCAGATCGCTTTGATTTTGCGCCCACGACGCGGCTACAGTGTTGAGAGTCGCTATTTCCCGCGCGATCTGGAGCCAGCAAGTTGCCGTATCTCTTCGAGGATTTTGCCCTGGACGGCGATCGGCGCGAACTGCGTCGCGGCAACGACCTGATTTCCATCGAGCCGCAGGTGTTCGACCTGCTGCAATATCTGATCCGCAATCGCGAGCGGGTGGTCAGCAAGGACGATTTGATCGATGCGGTCTGGCAGGGCCGCATCGTCTCGGACGCCACGCTCGCCAGCCGCATCAACGCAGCGCGCAATGCGCTGCACGACAGTGGCGAGGAGCAGCGCCTCATCCGCACCATCCTGCGCAGGGGCCTTCGCTTCGTCGGCACCGTGCGCGAGGAGGCCGAGGCTACGGCACCGGTGGAGCAACCGAAGCCTGGCCTGGGCATTCCCGCCCGTCCTTCCATCGCCGTGCTTCCCTTCGTGAACCTGAGCGGCGATCCGGATCAGGACTATTTTGCCGACGGCATGGTCGAGGACATCATCACCGGTCTGTCGCGCATAAGGTGGCTGTTCGTCATCGCGCGAAATTCCTCCTTCACCTACAAGGGCCGCGCGATGGATGTGAAGCAGATCGGACACGAGCTCGGCGTGCGCTACGTGCTGGAAGGCAGCGTGCGCAAGGTGGGAAGTCGCGTGCGCATCACCGGCCAGCTCATCGATGCGGAGAACGGCAGCCATCTGTGGGCCGAACGCTACGACCGCGAACTGACCGATGTGTTCGCGCTGCAGGACGAGATCACCATCAGCGTGGTCGCGGCAATAGAGCCCAATCTGCGCCGGGCCGAGATCGAACGCGTCCGACGCAAGCGCCCCGACAGTCTCGACGCCTACGATCTTCTGCTTCGGGCGCTGCCCGATGTCTACACCTTCATGCCGCAGGGTGCAGCCAAGGGCCTGCCGCTGCTGGAGCAGTCTTTAGCCATCGAGCCGACTTACGCCCTTGCCCATGGCTTTGCCGCCTGGGCGCATCAGTCACTATTCGTGCGCGGCGGCATGAAACCGGACAATCAGGAAAGATCGATCCGCCATGCCCATGCAGCGATCGAGCACGGCTCGGGCGACGCCACGGCGCTCGCTCTGGCCGGGTTCACCATCGGCATCGTGGAGCACGATCGCAGACTGGCCGACGAGGCGTTTGCAGAGGCGCTGGCGCTCAGCGCCTCCTGCGCCTTCATCTTTGCCTTCGGCTGCGTGCCGGTAGCGTATGGCGGCGACGCTGCCCGGGCGATCGCCTGGGGCGAGCAAGCGTTACGGCTGAACCCCCTCGACGCCATGAGCTGCGTGCCGCAAGGCATGATCGGATTCGGCAACTTCCTGTCCGGCCGGCACGAGCAGGCGATCGCGGCCGGCCGGCGCGCGGTAGAACTGAACCCCGGATTCAGCATGCTGCACGGATGGCTGGCCGCACCGCTGGCCAGGCTCGGGCGGCTCGACGAGGCCAAAGTATCGGCCACGCGGCTTTTGTCGCTCGACCCGCACTTCACCATCGGCCGCTGGTCTGCCGCAGTGGGACTTGCACCTGATATCGTCGATGACGTCACCGACGCCATGCGGATAGCCGGCCTGCCGGCATAACCGATAAAGGCGCATGCCGCGTCGCGGGACGAACGCTCCCCATGCAAGCAGCGTAAGCTCAGGCTACCCAAAGCCATCTTCTATCTCGCCGACAATGCGGGGCTAGAAGGGATTGTCTCCAAGCGCGCCGACAGCCCGTATTGAAGTGGCCCGACATCGAATCATCGAATTGGCTGAAGACGAAGAGCTTCACGGTCCAGGAATACGAACTGCTGGGCGTCGAGCGTGAGCCCGGCAAGGCGGCATTCGCCTTACTGGCCGAGCCAGGCACCGGGAAGTATGTCGGTTCGGCGTTCATCAGTCTGGGCCGCGACATGAAGGAACGGCTGTGGAAGCGGGTCAAGGAACATGCCGGCCCGCCTGGGCGGCATCAAGAAGCGACCGGCGACGCAGTGGGTGGAGCCAGGCGTGAAGCTGCGGATCAAGCACCTCCGCGGCGAGCACAAATATATACGCCATGCCTCGCTGCTTGGCTTCGGCGACGATCCGGAGCGTCCCGGAAAATAATGACGAGCCGCTTCGCTGCGGGTCAATCAAGTAACCGATACAATCCGCTGATTGATTTAATTCGTTGTCACGAGAGGCCAAGCGTTGCCTTCGATATCGGCTCTCAGTCCAACACGGAAGCAAGCGAACCTCAAATGCAGTCTGTCTCACAACACTGCGCTGGCTACAGCCAAGTTCAATTCATCAGTCTCGTTGCAGAATTCGTTGTCAATAAGTCACTTGCGCCAGCAAGATAAATTGAGCCATTGCCGTTCATCTCGATGCGGTTGACCACAAAGATGCGAGGCTTAATGTCGGTCGACAATGCACCGCCACCTGTAAGAAAAAGCTTTTGTGACGGCAGATAGACTATACCGCCTAGATCTGTATCGCCACCGCCAATGAGCGTGGAGGTTCTCTCCACGCCTTGGGGTTTTTGAGCTAGCGCGATCCCCATCCACGGGCCGCTGGTCGGCGCCGTCAGGCGTAGCTTGGCGCCGGCCTGCATTGTGATGGTGGCCTGATCGTCGAGTAGAACGATGGTGGTACCGTCAGCGGCATCGAGAACCGCGCCGGAGGAGAGCGAAAGCCCTCCCGTCCTGATAACATACGTTCCCGCGGCAAGATTGACCACCGCTCCGACCGATAGAATCAGCCCTCCACAAAAAGTGCCGGGAACGAGATTTGCGGTGGCGTTTTTGATCACCAGGTTATTGTAGGTGCAGACATTGTCTGTTGGCCAGACCAGTCGAGAGATAATGGGATCTGCCAGCTCTTTCTGATTGAAAAGCGGTTGAGGGTTGAAGCCGGCAGACGGCCCGGAGGGGCCGACGACTGACGTCACCAATGTCCTGATGGACGATGAGCCATTCGTGGCTAGCGCAGTCCCCGATCTTGAATTCACCTGCGCAACGCATTTCTGGCCATTTATCGACGAAGACCCCGAATTCGACCATGCGTTCGAGGCGGACCGATCTAACACGAGAAGACAGACTGGGTATCGCGGATAGGCAATCGCGGTTGCGCTTCGGCTAATATCAAGTTTATCGACGCCAAGGATTGCCGAGAAGGCCAATTCCTGCGGTTGGTGCAATACGACCGTCACGATTGTGGGATTGGTTGATCCAACCGTCTGGTGGGCGTCACCACTATAGGGACTTCGCGTGGCCACAAAGGTGGGGCTGGCGAAAGTATCAACGTTCTCCTGACGCTGTTCCGACGTCATATCGCTGCTGTTCGCGCTTGCCACCGCCAACTGAAGGGCCGTGGAGTCGGCTCCCTCCTGCAACTGTTGGGCAGTTCGGCTCACGCGCGCAAAGTCTATCGCCACTCCGACGCCCAAAAGCACGACCGGCAAGACCAACGCAAACACCACGGCGAGGTTGCCGCGTCCTGAACGCCAAAATCGTTCGGTCACCCGCATGGAAGCCCCCTTCATTTAGGTGGGACTAACCTAGAGGCAGCATGTTGAGGGTCCGTTTCGCGAGCCGGTAAAGTTGTCTCGATCGCAAATCAGCTTGCGGGGAGCAGCTGAATCAGCGTCTCAAATTCACCACGATGACGCCGCCGAGCGCCAGTGCGCCGCCGTCTGGCGCCGGTCTGGCGATCGTCAAGGCCGGCCGGCACGCATCATCGCGCGGGCGCGATGGCGAGCTGCGCTTCGACCTTGGCATTTTCCTTGCGTCATGTTGTCGACTGCGATCAGGCGACGGAGCGACCGCATCACCTCGCCGTGCCGCCAGCCGGCTTCCATGGATGCAGGTCATTTCACGATTTGCTGAAACGCGCTGTTTCCGCCCGGGTGGAGCTAGCCTGTCAGTTTAGTGAAGTCGTGGCGCCGCGCGCGAACATGTGCCAGCAAATTCGTTTCGTTTACGACCCCTGATTGAAAGAGATTCAGCGTGGTCGAGGCCAGAATCTGACCGTCTATCGAAGTGCTGTACCATTTAGCGTCGGCGGTTATCTGGGCGACAACCCGCTGGCAAATCGCCCGATCTTTAGGTCTAAGGAACTGACTTTTCAGCGCTCGTAGCATCTCGATGCCTTTAAAGGGGAGTCACTTGTCTCCCACGCGACACCCATGCGTAGGTCTCCCGAGAATGGATACTAAACGCATCCAGACAGAAAATTGCCATTCGTTTGAGCGGTACCGATCCGGGGTATTGGCATCGGTGACGTGGTTGCGATCACGGCCGCGGTACGGAGGCGGGTCACCAACGACCGCATCAGCGATACACGCACTTCCTTAGCGGGCGGCCCAGCAGCTTGGGTTAGGGGGGAGGCCGCTGGGCCTGACCAGCGAGCCTTCGGGAATGCTCGACTGGCTGGTCAGTATATTAGATAAATCTAATGTGATCGAACCATGCGAACGAAGTACGCGGCGGTAAGAAAGTGGCTGGCACGATTCACTTACCGCGCGCTTTTGCCTTGGGTTCTGGCGAGCTTTCGGACGGGCTTGCAGCCAATTTTGCAGATCGCCGATCTGTTACCCACAGGGACTTTTTCCTCGCCACCAAATCGTCACAATCGCCCTCAGCGGTCGCTCGGCTATGCATGGCAGCTATGGCGTAGTCGGCTCTGTTGGTTCGATAGTCTTCTTTTTGGACAGTCATCGTTTGCTCCCAGTTTCATAGCCCCTCTTTTGCCCTGGCGGGGAGATTAACTGCCGGTGCAGTACGCGAGTCAATCGATTAAACGACCACTCCGCAGTCGCGAGGGGCGGGAAGCAAGCCGACAATTTTAACGTTGAAACGGCTTACAGAGTGCCGGCAACACAGCCGCCCTTTCGTCGGGCTGCGTTGATCGCGTCCATGTTGCCCTTCAACTCGCCGATCTTGGCTTCACCTGCCTTGATGTCTGTGTCGTCCATCATGCTGCCAACCGGCAAGCCAAGCCAAAACACGCCATCCACGTCATGGCGGGCCGTCCTGTGTTGTACGGCCATTATCGGCACCAGGTCGGAACTCGTTCGGAAAAGTTCGGCTTCCAAATGGCTGCAGGACTTGCCCGCGTATACGCTGGACGAAACCAGCGTGGGCTTGATGTCGGAGGGGCGAGTAGCGCAGCCCGACAAAACGCTGATGGCTACAAACGCACATAACTTGATTCATGCTTCCCCCCAAAATGCCCGCGGCGAGCAGGCGCTGAGGGCAGGACGAAGTCTACGTGCCTTGACGGCATGCGGAATATATTCCTATTCTGCGGGATGCCGCACCGTCGCCGCCATGGACGATTTCCGAGTACCATCTTGCCAAGATCGAGCGGCAGGCTTGGCTTTTGACGGTAGAACTGCGTGATGCACAGTTGGCGCTAAAGCCATTTCATGAGCCTTGGGACGTGATCGACCGGCTGCACGGAGATATAAAGCGGGCGATCAATCTGCTGAACGGCAGGCCGGCCGACTACGAGCGGCCGCATGCGGCGCCGATGTCGGGTAGGTAGAACACCTACAGCGAGGCAAAGGACGGCACCCAAACGCAGCGCTAAGGCCGCACAATATCAGCGAGTTTCAGGCGCATCCTCTGGCCCTCCGCGAAGGCTAGGGCGAAGGATTCCAGCACGAATGCGTAGATGCGTTCTTCGTCTTCCTCGACTACGTGCACCGACCACTCGCCGTGGACTTCTACCACTTCAATTCGGGTTTCCAAAAGGCCGTCATAGCCCTCTGGATTATCACAGGCAGCGCGTTGGGGTCTGGGCACCGCTTTCCTCCATGTTGCGAACTATGACACAGCGGCCCGCGTCGTGGGGGCTCGGCCGCCGGGCCTAACCGGCGAGAAAATGGTGGACTGGCCGGCTGACGAATACATGCGCTCAAGTCAATTCGAAGCGAAACATGCGAACGAATGGGCGAGCTTTTGTGCTTGGATCTACATTAGCCGCATAGCAAATTGGCTGGACGGGCGATAAACGACAAGCCTGCGACGACGTACATCGTTAGCGTTTTCGAGAAGCCGTACTGGCGCACTGTGCTGACCACGAAGGACAAGGCCAAAGCAGAGGCTATGTACGCAGCCAGGTCTCAAGCTGCCAAGTTTGGAAACACTGGTGCCCAAGCGATCTCCCTTTTCGTGGCGAAGAAGTATAGCAGGAGCGAACCCTCGACGTGTCTACGAAATCTATGTTGATCGGGGATAAGACCGAAGAGGAATGCTTTTTTCTGCGCTGGAGAGGCGATCTGCACTCAAGTCCTTTAACAATTTCCTGTATTGGCCCGCAGAATTCACTTTGAGCCGCCGTAGAACACGCGGGCGCGATAACGCATTCGAGAGAACCGTGAGATCCCTACTATACGCCGCGACTGAGCCGGTTGGCCCTTAGGTTCCGATTATACCGTGATGCTGCGTTCTACGTCCCAATCGGGTCATTCGTGCCGGTTCCAGTGAAGGTCTGCTTTCCTGAAGGTTTTTCGATGCGGGCCGCAGCGCGACGTTTGCCGCTGGCATTGGCGGCCCGCGTTGACAAACCTTGGAAGGAGGAAG
>NZ_JAMYVK010000061.1:0-40213 GCF_040323975.1 Mesorhizobium sp. M0019
CTTCCTCCTTCCAAGGTTTGTCAACGCGGGCCGCCAATGCCAGCGGCAAACGTCGCGCTGCGGCCCGCATCGAAAAACCTTCAGGCTTGCGGACATCGCCCTGTTCCCGAGCGAAAGGGCAGGAGCAGTCCATTGCAGGATAGGGCCCTTCAAGGATCGCTGAGCGCAAGTGGCGCTATTGCACCGCTTCTGCGAGCTGTCTGCAATACTATGTAAGCGTACGCGCATCCAAGTTGGTCACGCCGAGCAGGAGCCCTTGCCACGGGGGTGATCGGACGCACCATTGAGAGAGAGGCGACCGAGCCAAGCCGAACGAGCGGGCGCGGCGGGCGATCTCCACGTCCGACAGAGAGGCGGTTATCGAGACAATGACGGCCAAGCCAGCGGTGGCTGGCTTCGACTTTCAGCGACTCCGACCGGACCTGTGCGAGGCTCTCGAGCAGGGCCTGCCGCCGAGACGCGTAGAGACGCTTCATGCGCCGCAGATGCCGAATATAGTGCCCCTCGCGCAGGAACTCGGCCACCGCGCCTTGGAGCGCTAGGGCTGGAGCCGGCGCCAGGCAGGCGCATACGTCACCGAACCGGCCAGTCAGTTCGATGGGCGCAACGACGAACCCGAGGCGCAGAACTGGGCTGATCGTCTTGCTGAAGCTGCCAATATGCAGGACCCGTCCACCGTGATCGAGCGAAGCGAGCGCTGGAGCCGCCCGGCCGGTCAGCTGCAGCTCGCTCAGATAATCGTCCTCGATGATCCAGGCGTCGCTCCGCCGAGCCCAAGCGAGCAACGGAAGCCTGCGGGTCAGCGACATCGTCATCCCGAGCGGCGCATGTTGCCCTGGCGTGACGATCGCCAGCGCTGCGTCTTGAGCGCTCCGGATGCCGGAAGCCACATCCAGGCCTTCGGCGTCGACCGGAACGGTCGTCACGGTGATGCCGGCCAGGTCGAGCGCTTTGCGCGTGATCGGGAAGCTCGGATCCTCGATCAAGGCTCGCGATCCCTCGACCTGCAGAGCGCGCACCGCCAGACCGATCGCCCCGGCATAGCCTGCCGTGATGAACACCTGGGCGGGACTGCACCGAAGACCCCGCGCGATCCCGACATAGGCCGCGATCTCCTTTCGCAGCTGCGGATCACCCCGGGGATCGGGATAGCTGACCGGCGCGGTCGCCGCCCGCCGCGCCGCTCGCGCGAAGACGCGCGACCACAGCTTGAACGGAAAGGCGTCTTGCCAGGGCACGCCCATCTGGAAGGGCAGGGGCGGCGTTCCATAGGGATGGAACAGCTCCGGCAGGGGCGGCACGTCTGATGACCACAAGGGTGCCGACGAAGGCGACGGGCCCTCGGCGACGCGGGTGCCCGCCGCGCCGGCGCCGACCGCGAACTGCTCGTCGATGAGGCGCTGGTACGCGACGCGTACGGTGCCGTGCGAGACGCCGAGCTGAGCGGCCATGTCATGCCAGGAAGGAAGCTTTGCGGGTCTAGCCGCCCCGTCTCGATGGCGTCGTAAAATCCTATTTTGATGACGGTTGGGGGCGCTCACAGCCGAACGAGCAGGCATGGGAGGCAAAACGGCCGGACTACGGGAACAGCGGCTGAGGACTGGGACTGCTCTGCAAGAGCGGAATGGTGAGGGTGCAAAACGACCGTCAACACAGCGACGCCGCAATCGGTGACGCCTATCTTGTTGGCAGTTAGGGCCTCGTTAGCTCCCGGGCCCTGCTCCGGGGACAAGGCCGAATGGGTCAAGCCCGACCTTGTCGGTCGGGTGAAATTTTGCCGCTCAATTTCCTCGACGAGACCTGACTGCCTTCAGCAGTGCGCGCTCGTCAGTGTGAGCATTTCGAAAAGTCGCCACTACCTTTTCCGCCAGGATTTTGCCCGTTGGCTTAAAGGGTCGAGGTCTTCGTCTGCGCAAATCTGATCGAAAACGCGCTGGCAAATAGCCAAATCATGAGGACTAAGGCAGGTGCGATTGGTACGCTGGCGCTGCGGCATGTGCGAACCCTCAGGCCCGCTGCCCGTGCAGAGCAGCGGGCCTTTACAGCCAGACTGGAGAACGGAGGAGAGTTCAGTCTGCTCAAAAAACGTTTGATGTGGAGTGCTTGTTCCCGGCTAACGAAGTTGGTAATTTTCGTACAGTGCGCCACCTGGGGCCGATTGCCTTCCCGCAAGCAGTTAGCCGTTCAACTGTTTCAATGATAGCCTTGGCAAGGGCCTCACCCTCATGCATGGGCTCTTGGCCATAAGAGCAGGAAGACAGCCTCCTCGATCGGCAGCACGCCGGCCGGGCAGGTCTCCTCGATGCCACGCGCACCAGAGCCAGGGCGGCCAGGCCTTGCGGACTTGTCTTCGGCATCGATGGTTTGATCTGCGTTCGCTAATCCGCCTCATCTCTGAGCGAAATCTTTTTGCGGCGGACAGACATCCAGTCGGCGATCGTATCGGCGTCCACGGTGATTAGCCCGCCAGCTTTCACGGTCACCTTTCGATTTTCCTCGTCGACCCGCGTGACCTCGCCAATGAGCTGGAGCTCGTCACCTGGTTTGGACTTTTTAGGAGCAGGGATCGAATGCGGAAAACCATAGGAGGGGATGCTGACGCTAGCTCTTTCGTCGTCCAGGAGCTTCAGCACCGTCACGGTGATCGCCACCTCATCGCCGATATTGATGTCCGCAATTTCCCAAGCCATGCCCATGATTCTGGAGCGGCTTTGACGGTAGTCAAGGGATTGCTAATATGCGGAAAATGCCAACGCCGCCAGCGTGCACCTTGTTTCGGAACCGATTCCAACCAGCGATATTGATTCAAATCGTAGTGTCTGGAGTGCGGGCGCATGCTTCCGTCACAACGCATTTCGGGTAGGCTTGCAACCAAGGTCGCTTCTGGCGTGAACCGCCTGCGGCAGTTAAACTGTCCGAGTTGAAAACGGCCGGAGCCCGATTGCTCAGCCGATCAGCAACACGGTTGTGGCGCAGCATCACCGAAGCAGAGGAATGCTGGCCCTCTGTCTTTGCTTTGCGGAGAGCCTGCTTCGCGACGCACAAACTTTTCTGATGCAGTGCGGTTTGGCCTTCGCACCTGCACAGAACTATGCAAAACCGTCACCGCTGGAACTTGACCCAAGGGAATGTGCCGATGAGTGTGGCGGTCGAAACAAAGGCGTTGACGCCGCCGGACATTGCGGCCCGAAAGCACAAGAAGCCGATTGTCTGCTTAACAGCGTATACAACGCCCGTTGCGCGCCTCGCCGATAGGCATTGCGACGTGGTCCTGGTCGGCGACAGCGTCGGCATGGTGCTTCATGGCCTGACGTCAACCCTCGGGGTTACGCTGGAGATGATGATCATGCACGGCAAGGCCGTGCGCCGCGGTCTTGAACGGGCGCTGATGGTCGTCGACATGCCGTTCGGCTCCTATGAGGAGGGCTGCGAACAGGCCTTTCGCAACGCCGCCCGGCTGATGGCGGAGACCGGATGCGCCGCGGTCAAGCTGGAGGGCGGCGAGAGCATGGCTGACACCATCCGCTTTCTCACTGCCCGCGGCATCCCCGTCATGAGCCACGTCGGGCTGACACCGCAAGCGATCAATGTGCTTGGCGGCTACAAGGTCCAGGGCAGGGGCGGAGACGGCGACAGGATTTTGCGCGACGCTGTTGCTGTTGCCGAATCCGGCTCATTCTCCGTTGTGCTGGAAAAGGTTGCCGAGCCGCTCGCACGAAGAATAACCGAGGAGGTTACGATTCCAACCATCGGGATCGGCGCCTCCGCCGCCTGCGACGGCCAGGTTCTAGTAGTCGACGATATTCTGGGCATGTTCACCGCTTTTCGTCCGAAATTCGTCAAGCGCTATGCCGAACTGGGCTCAGAGGCCGAAGCTGCCATTGCGGCTTACGCGGATGATGTGCGGGAAGGGCGCTTTCCGGCGGCCGAACATCTCTTCGCCGACGCGCCGCAGGCCGGAGAAGCCGCGTGAGCGTGCCGATCGTCCGCACCATTGCCGAGCTTCGTACCGTTGTGGCGGGATGGCGCCGTTCTGGTGCCAATATCGCCGTGGTGCCTACGATGGGAGCCTTGCATGAAGGGCATTTGAGTCTCGTGCGTTCTGCGCTTCAAAAGGCCGATCGTGTGATCGTGACGCTGTTCGTCAATCCCAAGCAGTTCAACAGTGCCGCGGATCTTGCCGCCTATCCCCGCACGGCAAACGAAGACGCTGCAAAGCTTACGCCGCTGGGCGCCCACCTGCTTTATGTTCCCGATGCGACTGCGATGTATCCTGACGACTTCGCCACGACCGTATCCGTGTCCGGCGTCAGTGAAAGCCTGTGCGGTGCGTTCCGGCCTGGCCATTTCGATGGGGTGGCGACCGTCGTTGCAAAGCTCTTCCTCCAGACCGGCGCTGATTTCGCCTTTTTCGGAGAGAAGGACTTCCAGCAGCTTCTACTTATCAGGCGCATGGTCCGGGACCTGGATATTCCGATCACCGTCGTCCCCTGTCCGACAGTCCGGGAAGCCGATGGTCTCGCTTTGTCATCGCGCAATATCCGGCTCTCGCCGGCAGAGCGCGCCGTTGCCCCAAGGCTAGCATCGGTCCTACTCGATACGGCGTCGGGGCTCTCGAACGGCTCTCCCGTCCTGCCAACGCTTGCCGAAGCGCGCGCAGCGATCCTGTCCGCAGGCTATCGCGAGGTCGAGTACCTGGAACTCCGTGGCGAGGCAGATCTGCAACCGATAGCAAGCCTGGATCGGCCGGCACGCCTGTTTGCAGCGGCCTGGCTCGGCGAAACGCGGCTCATTGATAACGTCAGAACACTGCCGTCTCCCCTTCTCGTTGACAAGCCGCCGTCATCAATCGGGCATGCCTCCACCCGTGCCGACGGTCACACCGCAACGCCAGCATTAAAGGATGAGCTTGTAGGCTCTGGCAAGCGGCGCTACCCCTGACCAACTCCGCCCTGTTAGCGCTGGATCGCCCCCTCTGGATGAATCACCGCAGCAGGGCGCCGGAAATGCCCGCTGATGCTCGGCGGTTCGGTTCGTGGTGAGCATCACCGTCCTGCCATGTCGGGCTTGGCGACCTCACCCTATTTCAGCAGTTTGATCAGGACAGTGAAAGCCGCGTCGATGTCAGCGCGAACCGCAGCCCGGACCGCCTCCGCGTTGCGGTCTCGCAGCGCTGCAAGCATCTCCTGATGGTGCTGGTTGGCGGTCGAATAGTTTCCGGAATCGTGCAGCATGTTGAAATAGGGACTGATCTGAAGCCACAGGTTCTCGATGATGTTGAGCATGTTTTCCGAGCCCGCGGCTCGATAGATGGAGAAATGGAAGGCGTAGTTGGCCCTGAGGTAGGATTTGACGTCGCCGGCGGCATTGGCCTGTTCGAGTGCGTCCAGATGCTGGCACAGCAGCGCCACGCTGGCATCGTCCATTCGCTCGGCCGCCCATGCGGCGGCGATCGCTTCGATCTCAAACCTGACGTTCCTGAGATCGATGAGTCGCGCGCGGCTTAATGCGGGGATACCGATTGAACGGCCCGAAACCACCATCAGGGCGTTGGCGGCGCTCAGACGCCGCAGTGCCTCGCGAACCGGCATCGGGCTGACGCCGAAAGCGTCGGCAAGGCTCTGCACCGTCACCATCTCACCTGGAACGATACTGCCGTCGAGGATCAATTCGGTAACGTGCCGGTAGACCCTGTCCTGCAGGGTTTCCCTGGACAGCGGTGTGATCTCGACGCCCGGCTTCCTGAATGCCGCCCCAGCCATCTCTGCCTACCTTTCCCCATACGGGCGACGCTCTTGTCCTACCCGGCGCCTGTGCCCGAAATGCAAGGTTCGGATTGCCGCGTCAAGCGCCGGCGTATCCGGCTTTTACCTATTAGCATTTCATCATTGATCTTTGATCAAATCATGATACGTTCAGCTGCATCGAATGACAAGGAGTACGTTTCGTGCCCTTGGGAGGCATTTGGTCGTCTGAACTGGGAGGAGTTTCGAATGGGTATCGGATCGAAAGCCCGGCGGCTCGCGCTGCTTGCCGGCATGGCTGTTTGCGCTTTTGGGATGTCGGCCGCCGAAGCGGCCGGAAAGCACAAGATATTTCTCAGCATGAGCTTCATCGGCAATGATTGGCAGGCCGAGGCCGCTAACATGGTCAAGGCGATGGCGTCGCACAAGAGCATGGCCGACAAGGTGGACCTCCAGGTCCAGGTTGCGGGGCCGAACGCACAGCGCCAGATCCAGCAGATCAATGCCATGGTCCAGGCAGGCGCCGAAGCCATCGTGATCTTCCCGATCTCGCCGACCGCGCTCAACCAGGTGGTGAAGAACGCCTGCGATAAGGGCGTGAAGGTGTTTGCCTATGATGCCGAGATCACGGAGCCTTGCGCCTACAACGTCCATATCGACCAGGAAGAGGCTGGCCGCGTAACGGCGGAGTGGCTGGTCAAGAAGCTCAATGGCAAGGGCAACATCATCGCGGTGACCGGCGTTCCCGGTACCTCGGTCGATGATCTGCGCACCAAGGCCGCGAAGGAGGTGTTTGCCAAGCATCCCGACATCAAGATCGTCGGCGAGGCTGTCGGCATGTGGAGCCAGGCGGTGGCCCGTACCGAACTTTCCAAGATATTGGCGACGCGCAGCTGGGACGACATAAATGGGCTGTGGATGCAGGTCGGCTGCTTCACCGCCAATTCCATGCAACTCGAGGCCGGCAAAAAGGTCAGCGAACTCCTGCCTTGCGCCGGCGAGGGCTCCAATGGCGGGCGCATCCAGATGCTGCCGGAGGGCACGGAGGTCGAGGGCGCAACCTCTCCCTATGCGCCGCTCGGCGCGCCGCGCATTTCCTACGCGTCGCCGCCTTATTCCGGTGCGCTGGCCCTCAAGCTTGCGGTCGAGGCGCTTGACGGCAAGGAGGTTGCCAAGAAGACGATCCTGCCACTGCCGGTCGTCACCAACGAGACGATAAAGCTTTGTGAGAAGGCACCTGGGCGGAGATGAAGGCGGGCTGCAACGCGTTCAAACCGTCGCTGGTCTCCAATCCCGGCTGGTTCGCCTCGATCTTCTCCGACCAGACACCTGAAATCGGTCTCGCGGCCGCCCTTGTCGGCCAGCCCGAGGAGTAAGGCTCTCCGAAATGGGGCGTGGGGTGCCTTTCGAGGCGCTCCACGCACCTTTCATGCAGGCCGGGACTGGGATCATGATGTCAGCGCATTCGACAGCTGTCGGCATAGAGGGCGTCCGCAAGGCGTTTGGCGCAACAGTCGCCCTCGATGGCGTCTCTTTCGAGATCGTTTCAGGCAGCGTGCACGCGCTGCTCGGCGAAAACGGTGCGGGCAAGTCCACGCTCGTCAAGCTGCTGTCGGGACTGGTGCGGCCCGACGAAGGGCAAATCACCGTTCTTGGTGAACCGGCGCCGCTCGGTTCGCCGCGCGCCGCGCACGCCAAGGGCGTGCAGACAGCCTTCCAGGAAATGACGCTGGTGCGCGATCTCAGCGTTCTCGACAACATGCTGCTGCCCTACGCGCCTGTCGGCCCGCTCGGCCTGATCAAGCGGTCGGCCGCGCGCAAGGCGGTGCGCCAGCACATTTCAGGTCTCGGCTTTTCGGTCGATCTCGACGCCGAAGTGGCAACGCTCGATCTCGCCGTCCGGCAGAAGATCGAGATCGCGCGCGCGCTCTATCGCAAGCCGCGCATCCTCCTGCTCGACGAACCGACCTCGACGCTGTCGGGCGGCGATGTCGAATGGCTGGGCGGCATCATCGCGCGACTTAAGGCCGCCGGCACAACGGTCGTGTTCATCACCCATCGCATGCGCGAGGTGCGGGCCTTCTGCGATATGCTGACCATTCTCAGGAACGGCCATCATATCGTGACGGCGCCGGTTGCCGACGTCCCGGATGGAGAAGTGATCGAAAAGATCATCGGTCGCAGCATCGCCCAGACCTTTCCGCCGAAACCCGAAAGCGAGGCCGTCTTCGGTCCTCCGGTGCTCGGCGTGCGCGATCTCAAGGCCGGGAGGAAGCTCGACGGCGTCGGTTTCGACCTGCGCAAGGGCGAGATCCTCGGCATTGCCGGGCTTCAGGGCATGGGCCAGCTCGACCTGTTCCTCGCCTGCTTCGGCATGGCCGAGATCGAGCGCGGCCATATCCTGGTCGACGGCCGCATGGTTTGGCTTGGATCGCCCGCCGATGCGCTCAAGCCCAACATGGCGATCGGGCTGGTACCCGAGGACCGCAAGACCGAAGGCCTGTTCCTGAAACTCTCGGGCCGGCAGAACGTATCGCTGCCGGTCGTCGCGCGTTTTACCCGATTTGGCCTGATCAGCAGGCACGAGGAGGCGCGGGCCGTACAGTCCGCCTTCTCGACGGTCGAGGTCGACCACCGCGCCATGTGGACTAGGGCGGGGGCGTTTTCGGGCGGTAACCAGCAGAAGATCGCCATCGCCAAATGGCTGGTCGCCGAAAGCCGCATCCTGCTGCTCTTCGACCCAACCCGCGGCATCGACGTCGGCACCAAGCACGAACTCTATGTGATGATGCGCGACTATGTGGCGGCCGGCGGCTCGATCCTTCTGCATTCAACCGAAATTCCCGAGCTGGTCCATCAATGCGACCGGGTGCTCGTCCTCTATGACGGTCGCCTGGTGGCGGAGCTTGCCGGCAACGACATCACGGAAGGCGCGATCATGCGACCGGCGCTGGGACACGGCGACTTGGTCCGGGAGGCGGCGGAATGAGCGTGACGAGTTTGCCCGCCGCGGCACCGGCCACGACATTGTCGCGGCTTCTCGCGCGGCACAGCGGCGCGATCATCGCGGCGATCGTCTTTGCGGTGCTCCTGCTTATCGTCGATCTGGTCAGTGCCGGGCGGCTCACCTATTTCGACATTTCGTTTCTCTCCAGCGGCGGCGCCACCTCGGCACTGGCGGCGATCGGCCAGACCGTGGTCATCCTGTCCGGCGGTTTCGACCTGTCCGCCGGCGCGGTGATCTCGCTGGTCAATGTCGTCCTGGCAAAAGGCATGGATCCGATGGCGACCGGCACCAGTGTCGCGCTGTGGACCTTGGCCGGAATTGGTGTCGGCATGCTGGTCGGCGCCTTCAACGGCTTCTTCATCGCCGTCCTGCGCATGCAGCCAATCGTCGTCACGCTGTCGACCATGTTCATCCTGCAGGGGGTAACGCTGCTGGTTATGGACAAGCCGGGCGGCTTCGTCTCTCCCGATCTTGGCGCCTTCTATCTCGGTGATGCCATCGCCGGCTGGATACCGATGCCGCTGGTGGTTATTGGTGTCGTCCTGCTCGGCTGGTTCTGGCTCAAAGGCACACGCTTCGGGACGGCTCTCTATGCGATCGGCAGCGATCCGGATGCGGCCGCTTCGGTCGGCGTGCGCGTCGTTCTCGTGCGCTTCCTGGTCTATGTCATAGCCGGCGGCTGCTACGGGCTCGCCGGCGTTTTCATCAGCGCCCAGACCGGCAGCGGCGATCCGCTGGTCGGCAACCCGTTGTTGCTGTCGATGTTCGCGGCGGTCGTTGTCGGCGGTACAAGGCTGGGCGGCGGTCAAGGCGGGCCGGTTGGCACCGTCTTTGGCGCCTACATCCTGATGATGGTCGTCAACATCCTGCTCGTACTCAACGTCTCGGCCTATTATTCGACGATCGCCGAGGGCACGATCCTCATCCTTGCCGTGCTTGCCGGCTCGCTGTCGCATGGCTCCGTGCTCGCCCGCCAACTGCGTGCGCTACGGGCGCGGTTGGCCGCATGGCGCGCCGGAATGCTGCCCTCGCAGATCGATCGCACCGACCGGCGGCTGAGGATCGCGCGTGGCAGCACCGACGATCAGCAGGCGCCGCATCCGGCCTTCCATATCCGCAATGCCGAGACGCTGCGTTATGCGCTGCCGGCCTATGTCTGCCTGGCCGTCGTCGTGATCGTCACCCAGATCTGGCTCGGACGCGCCATCGTCAACGTCACCTACTGGAACTCGCTGTTCGTGCTGTCGAGCTTCCTCGCCGTCCTGGCGCTTGGGCAAGGTAGCGTAATCCTCACCGGTGGGCTCGACCTGTCGGTGCCGTGGACGATCGGCCTCTCGGGCATCCTGCTTGCCGGCATGGTCAACGGATCGGATGCTGCACTTGCCTATGCGCTGCCGGCGGTGCTGCTCATCGCGTGCCTGATCGGTCTTGCCAACGGCATCGGTATCGTCTTCCTCGGCATTTCGCCGATCGTGATGACGCTGGCCGTCAACGGCATTCTGCAAGGCGTCGCGCTGCTCTACTCGCAGGGTACGCCGGCCGGCTTCTCCTCGCCGATGCTGCGCTGGTTCATGACGGGGAAGATAGTCATTGTGACGCCGGTGGTGCTGTTGATGATCGCATTCGTCGTCTTTGCCGTGCTGCTGCTCGGCCGCACCGCTTTCGGCCGCCGGGTTTACGGCATCGGCAACAGCCTGCGCGCCGCCCAGCTCTCCGGCATCGCGGTCGGGCGCACGCTCATCCTCGTCTATGTGCTGTCGGCGGTCTGCGCCGGGCTCGTCGGCATCATGCTCACCGGCTTTTCCGGCCAGGCCAGCCTCGGCATGGGTGACGATTATCTGCTGCCCTCGATCGCCGTTGTCGTGGTCGGCGGTGCGCTGATCACCGGCGGGCGCGGCCATTATCTCGGCATGCTGGGCGGCGTGCTGCTTTTGACCGCGTTGCAGATGCTGCTCGCCGGCACGACGCTGCCTTACGCGACGCGGGCGATCCTGTTCGGGCTGGTGGTGCTCGGTGCCGTCATGGCGCTGCGCGAAAGGCGGATTCAGTGAAAGGAATGGAATAATGAGCTCAAGCGCACCGGCATCGGCGGACGAATTCCTGACCGGGCTCAAAGGCCAGCGCGTGCTGGTGACGGCGGGTGCCGGCGGCATCGGGTTTGCCATTGCAGAGACGCTGTCGAGGCTCGGCGCGCGTGTCGTGATCTGCGATATTTCCGACGAGGCGCTGGCCGCTGCTCCAGAGAGAATTACGCTCGCCGCCGCAGTCAAAGCCGACGTCTCGCGCGACGACGATGTCGACCAGCTGTTCGAGACCGTCAAGGAGAAGCTCGGCGGGCTCGACGCCCTGATCAACAACGCCGGCATTGCCGGGCCGACCGGTGGCGTCGATGAGATCGATCCGGCAGACTGGCGGCGTTGCATAGACATTTGCCTGACCGGCCAGTTCCTGTGCGCGCGGCGTGCCGTGCCGCTGATCAAGGCGGCGGGCGGGGGCTCGATCGTCTCGATGTCTTCCGCCGCCGGCCGCCATGGCTACGCGTTCCGCACGCCGTATTCGGCTGCCAAGTTCGGCGTTGTCGGCCTGACCCAGAGTCTTGCCAAGGAACTCGGACCGCATGGGATCAGGGTCAACGCCATCTTGCCCGGCATCATCGAAGGGCCGCGCATCGACAAGGTCATTGCCGACCGGGCAAAGCAGCTCGGCGTTTCAAACGAGGAGATGACGCAGCGCTATCTGCAAAACATCTCGCTGCGCCGCATGACCAGCCCATACGATGTTGCCGCGATGGTCGCCTTCCTGCTTTCCGATGCGGGCGTCAATATTTCCGGCCAGTCGCTCGGCGTCGATGGCAACGTCGAGACACTCTGAGGGGGAGATCATGGCGAAGGTAGCAATTGTCGGAAGCGGCTTCATCGGGCGAGCGTGGGCGATCAGCTTCGCTCGTGCAGGCCATGATGTGCGCATGTGGGACCAGGCGCCGGCCGCGGCCAGCGGTGCGCGCGACTATATCGCTGGCGTGCTCGGCGACCTTGCCGCCAACGATTTGCTGCGGGGACAGGCGGTCGATGCCGTGCTCGGCCGCATCACCATTGTGGCGGAGCTTGGCGACGCCTTGGCCGATGCCGTCCACGTCCAGGAGAACACGCCGGAAAACCTCGAGGTGAAGCGTGACGTGTTCTCCCGGATCGACGCCCTTGCCGGTCCGCAGGCGGTGATCGCCAGTTCCACCTCGGCGCTGTTGCCGTCGAAATTCACCGATCATCTTGAGGGGCGCCATCGCTGCCTCGTCGTGCACCCGATCAATCCGCCCTATCTCATCCCGGCAGCGGAGGTGGTGCCGGCGCCATGGACTTCTGCCGACACGGTGGAAAGGACCCGCGCGTTTCTTGTCGAAGCTGGCCATGCGCCATTGGTGATGAAGCGCGAGCTCGACGGCTTCATCATGAACCGCCTGCAAGGCGCGCTGCTGGAGGAGGCGTTCCGGCTTGTCTCCGACGGCTATGCCAGCGTCGAGGACGTCGACACTGGCCTGCGCGACGGGCTGGCGCTGCGCTGGTCGTTCATGGGTCCGTTCGAGACGATCGACCTCAATGCACCAGGTGGTGTGCGCGACTATGTCGAGCGCTATCAGACGATCTATTCCAACATTTTCCCGCAGATGCTGCGCCGCGTCGACTGGGCCGGCGAGGTCATGGAGACCGTCGAGGCCGATCGCCGCAAGCGCCTGCCGCGGGAAGAACTCAGCGAACGACAGGTCTGGCGCGACCGCCGGCTGATGGCGCTGGCAGCGCACAAGAAAAAATCGGATCAGGAGTTTGGACGATGACGGAAACAAGCCGCAAGCCCGGCGCCCAGCAACCCAACGGCAAGGTGATCATCACCTGCGCGGTGACGGGAGCGATCCATACGCCCACCATGTCGCCTTATCTACCGATCACGCCAGACCAGATCGCCTCGGAGGCGATTGCGGCGGCGGAGGCTGGTGCGGCGATCCTGCATCTGCATGCCCGCGACCCCGAGACCGGCAAGCCCGACCAGACGCCGGAGGCGTTCGCGCGTTTCCTGCCGCGCGTCAAGCAAGGCACCAATGCCGCCATCAACATCACCACCGGCGGCAGTCCCTACATGAAGGTGGAGGAGCGTGTGCGCCCCGCCGCCCAGTTCAAGCCGGAAGTCGCCTCGCTCAACATGGGCTCGATCAATTTCGGGCTCTATCACCTCGTAGACAAATACGAAACGTTCAAGTTCGACTGGGAAAGACCCCACCTGGAAGCGACGCGTGATCTGGTCTTCCGCAACTCGTTCAAGGACATCGAATATATACTGGCGACCTGCTACGACAACGGCACGCGCTTCGAGTTCGAGTGCTACGACATCGCCCATCTCTATAACCTCTCCCATTTCGCCGATCGCGGGCTGGTGAAACCGCCGTTCTTCGTGCAGTCGGTGTTCGGCCTGCTCGGCGGCATCGGCACCCATCCGGAAGACGTCGCCCATATGAAGCGCACCGCCGACCGGTTGTTCGGCGAGCAGTTCCGCTGGTCGGTGCTGGGTGCGGGCGCCAGCCAGTTGCGCATCGCGGCGCAATCGGCAGCGCTTGGCGGCAACATCCGCGTCGGGCTTGAAGACAGTCTTTGGGCCGGAAAGGGCAAGCTTGCCAAGTCAAATGCCGAGCAGGTGGTGCTTGCCCGCAAGATCATCGAAGGCCTCGGCATGGAAGTGGCAACGCCCGATGAGGCCCGCGAAATCCTGTCATTGAAAGGCGGCGACCAGGTCGCGTTCTGACCGGTCTCTGCAAGTTCGAACAGAGGAGGACGGCATGAAGATCGAAGTCGTGGTGGACGTCAAGACCACGCTGGGCGAGGGACCGCTGTGGGACGTTGAACAGGAGCGCCTCTATTGGATCGACAGTTTCGACGGGCGCGTGTTTCGGGCAACCGCGGACGGGAGCGAGATCCGGTGCTGGGACGTGCCGATGAAGATCGGTTCGATGGCACTGCGCAAGGACGGCGGTGGCGCGGTGGTATCGCTGCAGCGCGGTTTCCATCTGCTTGATTTCGCCACCGGCGAGGTGACGCCGATTCACGATCCGGAGCCGGACAGGCCGATGAACCGGCTCAATGACGGAAAGGTCGATCGGCGCGGCCGCTTCTTCGCCGGCTCAATGGACACGATGGAAGAGGGACCCTCCGGCGGGCTCTACCGGCTCGATCCGGATTTCTCCGTTACCAGAATAGATTCCGGCATCATCTGCTCGAACGGTCCGTGCTGGAGCCCGGACGACCGCACCTTCTATTTCGCCGACACCTGGACCGGCGAGATCTGGGCCTACGACTATAATATCGAAACGGGTGCCGCCAACAACCGGCGCACCTTCACCCGCGTCGATACCAGCCGGGGAGGGGCGGCTGACGGCTCGACCGTCGATGCGGAAGGATTCCTGTGGAACGCGCTGGTCTATGACGGCAGGCTGGTGCGTTACGCGCCCGACGGCAGCGTTGATCGCATCATCGACATGCCCGTCAAGAAGATCACCAGCGTCATGTTCGGCGGGCCGAAGCTCGACACCCTGTACGTCACTTCGATGGCCAAGCCGCCGCTGCCGCGCTTTCCAAGCGACGGTGTCTTGCGCGGCAGCCTTTTTGCCATCACCGGCCTGGGTGCAACGGGAGTTCCGGAGCCAAGATTTGCCGCATAAATCGGTGCTTAATGGCGATCATCCTCCCCGCCTCTTGGTGCCACCCCAACCTCCCGCCGCAGGGCAACCGGCGCTGGAAGCTCGTGCCGTGCGGTTCTGGCGTGGGGTCGTGTCAGGAACTAAGAGCACCAATGGCGGCAGCACGGCAGGCGCTGCGCGAGCCATCACCAGTCCCGTGTTGAGGGCATGTGGGTTTCCGCCATCAACCGCTTCGTCATCGACCACAAGCTGCAGTCATAGCCCTTCGTATGGACCGACGATCCCGACAAAATCATCACCGCCGCCGCACGCGGGCACCAGGTGCAGGAGTCGATCCATAGCATTGGCTATAGCAGTGTGGCGATCCGCGAATGTCCACTCTCCAGCAACCGGCCAATAGGCAAGTTCGACCCCAAACAGACGTCGTCGTCAGTCTTTCGCTAGTCGAGAGCTGCCGCGGGCGTATTGTGCTAGTGCCGCGGGATGCTCTTCGGTCATTGGCTTCACACGGTCGGGGCTTTCCTCAACCAGCCTTGCCGCCGCAGACAGCCTTATTCCTGTCGTCACAGCAACGTCCGGCATCGTTTCCAGTTGCGGCTGCCTACAGCAAGTGGAGGTGTTCTGGGCGTTGCGTCTTGGACAATATCGGCGGCGCACTCGCAAAACGAACCCAGGCGAACGGACGAGGGCCTTTGGAAGCTGCCCTGTCACTGCCTCGTTTCCATTTGGCGGGCGCCCGACATTTGCGGAAAGCCCGGAAAGCCCGGATATTCCGGAATAAAGGAGTCTCGCCGATGAGCACCACCGTCACCGCCGCCGCCGTCTCGAAAAATTTTGGCGCCTATCAGGATGCCGCGGTCCGCGACCCGGTAATCATCACCAAGAACGGTCGCCCGCGCACGGTGCTGCTGGCCTATGAGGATTTTGTCCGGCTGTCGAAGCGCGACCGGCGGGTCGATCTGACAGCGGAGCTCGGCTCGGACGAGATCGCCGCGGTCGAAGCCTCTGAAATGGAGCCGGATCTCGACCATCTCAACGACGAGCTCTCTGGGTCAAAACCCTCGGGTCGAAACCCCTCGGGGCAAAAGGCCTGACGGCAAAAAATGCTACCGGCTGAAATCAAGGTCGGCCACGTCTTCCGTTACTCCTACCTCTGGCATTGGCAACACCGCGAAGGCCGCGAGGAAGGCGACAAGGACCGGCCCTGCCTGGTGCTCGCGCTGGTCGCCATGCAGGAGGACGGCTCGTCGGTCGTCCGGGTCCTGCCGATCACCACGCCGCCGTCCGATCCCGATGATGCCATCGAGATTCCGGCTGCGGTCAAGCTGCGTTTGCGGCTTGACGGCGAGCGGTCGTGGATCGTTTTGACGGAAAGCAACCGGTTCGCCTGGCCTGGCCCCGACATCCGGCCGCTGGAGACGGAGAGCGGCTATTGCGGGCCGCTGCCGCCGGCTTTGTTTACCGCGGTCAAGCGCCGGTTTGTCGCCATCGCGACAAGCCAGGCGCACACCAGCACGTCGCGCACCGCGCGACGCCGGCAGGCGCTGCGGCATGCCGGGCGGCATCAGGAGGTGGAGTGCCGCGGACTGGAGGGCGCGCCCCGTCATCTGGCGGGGAAGCGGAGCGGCCGTTCAGGCCTCTACTACTATTGTCGGCGCGCCGGGCCTGGCATGGCCGATGATGCGAGCCAAAGGATAGCCGTCCGCGACGATCCTCTCGACGAGCGCCGCTGCGCGGTCGGTCTCGCAAGCAACCAGCAATCCGCCCGAAGTCTGTGGATCCGTGAGAAGATGGCGTCGCCACTCGGGCATGCCGGGAGGTAAGCTTACCGCGTCGCCATAGCTCGCCCAGTTGCGCCGCGATGCGCCGGTAACGTGGCCGTCGACCGCGAGCGAGGCAGCTTCGGAAAAGAGCGGCACGTCGTGGTTGCAAATTATCAGCGTGCACCCGGAACCGCGTGCCATCTCGAGGGCATGTCCGAGCAAGCCAAATCCGGTCACGTCGGTGACGGCGTGGACGCTCGCGTCCTGCGCCAGCTCCGATCCGATCCGGTTGAGAAGGGTGGTGGAGGCGATCATTTCGCGATAGCCGCTCTCGGAAAGCGCCTGCTTTTTGATGGCGGCGGAGTAGATGCCGACGCCGAGCCCTTTCGTCAGGATCAAGGCGTCACCCGGCCTGGTGTCAGAATTGCGTCGGATATCTCCGGGTCGGCATGTGCCGATGACTGCGAGGCCATAAATCGGCTCCGGCGAGTCGATCGAGTGGCCACCTGCAACCGGGATTCCGGCGTCGGCGCAGACAGCTTCGCCACCTTTCAGGATTTCGCGGACCATGAGCATCGGGATCTTGTCGAGAGGCATCCCGAGGATCGCCAGCGCCATGATCGGCCGGCCACCCATCGCATAGATATCGGACAGGGCGTTGGTTGCGGCAATCCGGCCGAAATCGTAGGGGTCATCTACCATAGGCATGAAGAAGTCGGTGGTCGCGATGACGCAAGTCGCGCCGTCGAGTTGCCAGACTGCCGCATCGTCGCCGGTCTCCGTGCCGACGAGAAGCTGATGATAGGGACTGGCAGCCGCCGGATTAGCGAGAAGCTGCTGCAGCACTGACGGTGCCAGCTTACAGCCGCAACCGCCGCCATGGGCGAGGCTGGTCAGGCGCACAACGGGCGCATCCGTTATTTCGGGCGAGAGGGCAATTGCCATAGTCGTCGAGCCTCCTCTGCTGGCACGCTTTAGTGGGGATCAAGGTCAACCGGAATGGAAAATACGATCGCGCCAACGCACGGCGCGTTTGGAGCACGCTTGCTCTCGGCGGATTTCATTAAGTTAGGAAAGGCAAGCACCGTATCCGGCGTGCGAGGCATCGCCGTCATTGGGTATCGATCGAAAGGCGCCCCGACCCGCGGGAGCTGTTTCATCGCCACGCTCTACAGTATGGTAATGCGTTCGTTTTCGTCAATCGCAGTCGCGGTCACGAAAAGATGACAAGAATATTCAACAATAATACACAAAGCCGATTTGCGGGCACAAGCCTGTTGCAGGAAGGCGGTTCGGAGGGGCACTTTTGCTGCACCGTACGCACCTCGTTCTTTGGCATTGATTTTATTTGGTCCGAGACTAGTTAGTCGGATTGAACCGTTGGTTCGAGTTGCCTTGTGGGGCATCGGCTTCGGGAGAAACCCATGAACATCGATCTTTCTCGACGCGCGTTCCTGCAAACAGCAGGCGCGGGTCTCGCCGGTACTACGCTTGGAGCCCTCGGCTTCGGCGATAGCGAGGCCGCACACGCGGCGGCTATACGGCCCTTCAAGCTCGCGAACACCACCGAAACACGCAACACCTGTCCATACTGCTCGGTGGCTTGCGGCATAATCTTGTATTCGAAGGGCGATCTCAGAAAGGGCGAGCCGGCCGAGATCACCCATATCGAGGGTGACACTGATCATCCGACCAATCGCGGCACCTTGTGCCCCAAAGGGTCGGCCCTGCTCGGATTTGTCAAGTCGCCGACCCGTCTGCAACATCCGATGATCCGCAAACCGGGCTCGGACAAGTTCGAGCCGATAAGCTGGGAAGACGCACTCGGCCGCATCGCCCGTCTGATGAAGGACGATCGCGACAAGAACTTCGTCGCGACGAACAATGACGGCGTGACGGTCAACCGGTGGATCACCACCGGCTTCCTCGCCGCCTCGGCTTCGACCAATGAAACCGCGTTCGCGACCTACAAGGTGGTCCGCAGCGCGGGCATGCTGGTGTTCGACAACCAGGCACGTGTCTGACACGGCCCGACGGTGGCGAGTCTCGCCCCAACATTCGGCCGCGGCGCAATGACCAATTCCTGGACCGACATCAAGAACACGGATCTCGTCGTCATCATGGGCGGCAATGCCGCGGAAGCGCATCCTTGCGGCTTCAAATGGGTCACAGAGGCGAAGGCCAACCGCGGCGCCAAGCTCATCGTCGTCGACCCGCGCTTTACGCGCTCGGCTTCGGTGTCGGATCTTTACGCGCCGATCCGCCAGGGAACGGACATCGCCTTCCTGCTCGGGCTGATCAACTACTGCATCCAGAACGATAACGTGCAATGGGACTATCTGAAGGCCTTCACCAACGCGACGTATGTCGTCAAGGAGGGCTTCACCTATCAGGACGGCCTCTTCGCCGGCTATAACGAGACGAAGCGAGACTATGACAAGTCCAGTTGGGACTATGACATAGGCACGGACGGCTTTGCCGTTGTCGACGCGACATTGGCCAATCCCCGCTGCGTCTGGAATCTGCTCAAGAAGCATGTCGCGGTCTACGCGCCGGAGATGGTCGAGCGCATCTGCGGCACACCCAAGGACCGGTTCCTGAAGGTGGCCGCGATGGTCGCCGAGACATCGTCTCCGACCAAGGCGATGACCTCGATGTACGCGCTCGGCTGGACCCAGCACTCGAAGGGCTCGCAGAACATCCGCGCCATGGCGATGCTGCAGCTTGTTCTCGGCAATATCGGTATACGCGGCGGCGGCATGAACGCGCTTCGCGGTCACTCCAACATCCAGGGGCTGACCGACCTCGGGCTGATGTCGAACCTGCTGCCTGGTTATCTGACGCTGCCGACCGAGAAGGAGGTCGATCTGGCAGCCTACATGTCGACCCGAGGCTTCAAGCCGCTCCGGCCGAACCAGATGAGCTACTGGCAGAACTACAGGAAGTTCTTCGTAAGCTTCCAGAAGTCAATGTGGGGCAACGCGGCAACGCCGGAGAACGGCTTCGCCTACGACTACCTGCCGAAGCTCGACCTGCCGGGCTACGATCTGCTGCGGGCTTTCGAGCTGATGCACCAGGGCAAGATGAACGGCTATTTCTGCCAGGGCTTCAACCCGCTACAGGCAGCTCCCAACAAGAAGAAGGTGATCGAGTCCCTCTCGAAGCTCAAATACCTCGTCATCATGGATCCGTTGGACACGGAGACGGGCCGGTTCTGGGAGAACCACGGGCCGTACAACGATGTCGATCCGTCGCAGATTCAGACGGAAGTCTACCAGCTTCCCTCCACCTGCTTCGCCGAGGACGACGGCTCGCTGGTCAATTCGGGGCGCTGGCTGCAGTGGCATTGGGCCGGCGGCACGCCCCCCGGCGAGGCCAAACGCGATACCTGGATTATGGCGCAGCTCTATCTGCGCCTGAAGGAGCTCTACACCAAGGAAGGCGGCGCCTTCGCCGAGCCGATCGTCAAGCTCAACTGGCCTTATGCCGATCCCGGCGATCCGACGGCCGAGGAGCTTGCCCAGGAGATCAATGGTAGGGCGCTCGCCAGGGTAACCGACACGGCCGACCCGACAAAGGTGCTGGCCGAGGCCGGAAAGCTCTTGCCGGGCTTCGCCGCGCTGCGCGACGACGGCTCCACCTCCTGCGGCTGCTGGATCTATTCCGGCTGCTTCAACGAAAACGGCAACAACATGGCCAGGCGGGACACCACCGATCCTGACGAAACCGGCGCCTATTCCAAATGGGCGTTCTCATGGCCTGCCAACCGCCGAATTCTCTACAACAGGGCGTCGGCTGACCTCACCGGAAAGGCTTGGGATCCAAGCCGCAAGGTGATTGAATGGGACGGCACGAAATGGTCGGGCTACGATGTCCCCGACATCTTGCCAACGGCAAAGCCCGATCAAGTAGGCCCGTTCATCATGAATCCGGAAGGCGTCTCGCGCCTCTTTACCCGGGGCATGATGCGCGACGGACCATTCCCGGCGCATTACGAGCCATTCGAGTCGCCCATCGCGAACCCGATAGCTCCCAAAGTTCGCGGCAACCCCGCAGCGCGGGTGTTCGAAGGCGATATGGCCCAGTTCGCCGAATCGGCTTCGCAGGAGTTCCCCTACGCGGCGACCTCCTACCGACTGACCGAGCATTTCCACTTCTGGACCAAGCACGTCATCACCAATGCGGTGATGCAGCCGGAGTTTTTCGTGGAAATTTCGGAACAGCTTGCGGCCGAGAAGGGCATCACCAAAGGCGGCTGGGTGCGCGTCTGGTCGAAGCGCGGTTCCGTTGTGGCGAAGGCCATGGTGACCAAGCGGATCAGGCCGCTCACCTGCGATGGCAAGACCGTCCACATCGTCGGAATACCGCTGCACTGGGGCTTCACGGGAGCGGCGAAGAAAGGCTTTGGCCCGAACATGCTCACCCCCTTTGTCGGCGACGCCAACATCGAGACGCCGGAATACAAGGCGTTCCTTGTCAACATCGAGCCCATCGCCGGGCCGGTAGCGTAGGAGGAGTAAGCGATGTTTCCTCCACTTCCAAATCCTTCGACGACGGATACCGCACCGCGTTTTTCCGACAAGGACCTCATCCGCCGCTCTGCCTCGACGGTTCCCGCGCCCGAGCAGCAATTGACGGAAGTCGCCAAGCTCATCGATGTTTCGAAATGCATCGGCTGCAAGGCATGCCAGACGGCCTGCATCGAGTGGAATGACACGCATCCGGAGATCGGCTTCAATGCCGGCGTCTATGAGAATCCTGCCGATCTCACGCCGGACATGTTCACGCTGATGCGCTACAGCGAATGGGACAATCCCGAAACGAACGAACTCGAATGGCTGATCCGCAAGGATGGCTGTATGCACTGCGCTGACCCGGGCTGCCTCAAGGCTTGTCCGGCACCAGGCGCCATAGTGCAGTATTCGAACGGCATCGTCGATTTCGTCCATGAGAACTGCATCGGCTGCGGCTATTGCATCAAGGGTTGCCCGTTCAACATTCCGCGCATCTCCAAAGTCGATCACACGGCCTACAAATGCACGCTCTGCTCCGACCGCGTGGCTGTCGGCCAGGGACCAGCCTGCGCCAAGGCCTGCCCGACCCAGGCGATCGTGTTCGGCACGAAAGACGAGATGAAACAGCACGCCGACGGCCGCATCAAGGACCTGAAATCGCGCGGCTATTCGAATGCCGGCCTCTACGATCCGCCCGGCGTCGGAGGGACGCATGTGATGTATGTGCTGCACCATGCCGACCAGCCGGAGCTCTATTCGGGTCTGCCGAAGGAGCCGAAGATCAGTCCGCTCGTGGAGGCGTGGAAGGGCGTGACCAAATATGCCGGCCTCACCATTCTCGGCGTGGCGGCCGGCGTCGGCCTGCTTCACCATCTGGTCATGGGACCGAACAGGGTCTCCGAGACGGATGAGGAGCATGCCGAAGAGCTGACGGAAGGCGACAACGATGGCCGCGTATGACGTGAAGCCGAACGAGCAGGTACATCCCGGCAAGCCAGTCATCGTGGACCGCTACACGGTGGGCGCGCGGATCAACCATTGGATCACGGCGGCCAGCCTGATCCTGCTCGCCTTGTCCGGCCTTGCCATATTTCACCCGAGCCTGTTCTTCCTGTCGGGGCTGTTTGGCGGCGGCCAGTTCACGCGCTTCATTCATCCATGGATCGGCGTCTTGCTCTTCTTCAGCTTCCTTGGGCTTTTCCTTCGGTTCTGGAAGGCCAATTTGTGGAGGCCCGAGGACGGAACGTGGCTCGCCCGTTTCCGTGACGTACTGTCCAATCACGAGGACAACGTCCCCGAAGTCGGCAAGTACAATGCCGGCCAGAAGCTCGTCTTCTGGTCAATGTCGATCCTCATCGTCATCCTGATTTCGAGCGGCATCGTCATCTGGCAACAATATTTCGCCGCTTACACCACGGTCGGTCAGCAGCGGGTGGCGCTGCTTGTTCATTCGATCGCTGCCGTGGCGATCATCGGTGTCTGGATTATCCATTTCTATTCGGCCATCTGGGTACGCGGCACCATTCCCGCGATGACGCGCGGACGGGTGACCGGCGGCTGGGCTTGGCGGCATCATCGCAAATGGCTGCGTGAACTGATCGCAGGCAAACCGGACGGACGTTCGGGATCGAATCCCGCCGAATGAGCGGGTATTTGTTTTTACGCAATTCCGGACGGAAAACCGTTATACACTTTTCGTGGAATTGCTCTGGAGCAGTATCAAGCCGACCACGTGGCCCGTGAGGTTCGTGAGGTTGAAATGCCAAAGCAACAAGATCCGTCACGCCCTGACCCGACTGTAATCGGCGAGGTCTCGGCCCCATCCTTTGCGCGCCTGCCTGATCCGCGGACCTTGTTCATTCGCCGCTCCGAGCGATTGGATGTGTTGGCGGATGACCACCAGCTCGGCCCCTATCTCCGCTTCCTCTCTGCACTGACGGATGCGCAGCACCGCATCCAGGACGGCTTGCCGGAGATCGAATTGCCGACCGCGGAGGCGCGCGAGCGCGCACGAACCTTCGGTATGCCGCCGCTCGATCGCGGCCAATTCACTTCGGATGCCGCCCTTGGAATGACGCTCGGCCGCCTGTTCGAAGTGGCAGCCACGATCGAAAAACCCAAGGCGGCCGCAGCCGCCTTGGACAGGCTGGCGAATATCGATGCGTCCGGGGTCGACTCCATGGTGCGCAATGTGCTCACCGATGCGATCCCAATGAACGCGCTTGCCGAGCATGTCTATGTCGCGGCCGCGCTGCAGGTTCACTTTGCCCGCCTCGCGGCATGTCTCGACAGCTCGAAGCTGGTTCCGGTTGCCGACGGCGCCTGTCCGGCCTGCGGTGGGCCGCCCGTATCCTCGATCATCGTCGGTTGGCACGGCGCACACGGGGCGCGGTTCTGCGTCTGCGCGCTGTGTGGAACATTGTGGAACCACGTCCGTGTCAAATGTACGCTGTGCGGCTCGACCAAGGGGATAGGCTATCAGGAAATCGAGGGAGGCCCTGGCACGGTCAAGGCCGAGACCTGCGATGCATGCGGCTGCTATGTAAAGATCCTGTACCAGCACAAGGATCCGGCTCTCGATCCGGTCGCCGACGACGTGGCGACGCTCGGCCTCGACCTGCTCGTCCGCGAGGGCGGCCATCGCCGCGGATCGTTCAATCCGTTCCTTGTTGGCTATTGAGGATACGATGACCGCTTCATCCGCAAACCCTTTGCGCAATCTTCCGTCGGTCGACCAAGTGCTGAGGACCCCGCTGGCGGCGGCCGCAATCGAGTGCTTCGGACGGCAGGCCGCGACGGAGGCCATTCGCCGAGCCGTCGCCGATGCACGAATGGCCTCCCGCAATGCCGGAGCCGTCGTGCCGGAGGCAAACGATCTTGCCGGCCACGCGCTCGTGCAGCTCAGGGACGGCGAACGCTCTTCCCTGCGCCCCGTTTTCAACCTGACCGGAACGGTGCTGCATACCAATCTCGGACGAGCCCTCCTCGCGAAAGAGGCGGTCGAGGCTGTTCGGCTGGCGATGCGCGAAGCGGTGGCTCTCGAATTCGATGTCGAGAAAGGCGAGCGCGGCGAACGGGACGATCATCTTCGATCGCTCGTTTGCGAGCTGACCGGAGCCGAGGATGCAACCGTCGTCAACAACAACGCGGCTGCCGTCCTTCTCGTGCTCAACACGCTGGCGCTCGGTCGCGAAGCGATCGTTTCGCGAGGCGAGTTGATCGAGATCGGCGGCTCTTTCCGGATGCCCGAGATCATGACGCGCGCCGGCGCCAGGCTTGTCGAGGTCGGCACCACTAACCGCACGCATCGCAAAGACTATGTCGCGGCGATCGGCCCGGAGACCGGGCTCATCCTCAAGGTGCACACGTCGAACTACCGGGTCGAAGGATTCACGGCCGAGATCCGGGCACCCGAGCTCGCTTCAATCGCCAAGGCGCATGGGGTACCGCTGGTCCATGATCTCGGCTCGGGCACGCTGGTCGATCTAGCCCGCTACGGCCTTGGGCGCGAGCCGACCGTGCGCGAGGCGGTCGCCGACGGCGCCGATCTCGTCACATTCTCCGGCGACAAGCTGCTTGGCGGCCCGCAGGCGGGGTTCATCGTCGGCCGCAAGGACCTGCTCGCAGCGATCAGCCGCAACCCGATGAAGCGGGCGCTCAGGGTCGACAAGCTTCGTCTGGCCGCGCTCGAGGCGACGTTGAAGCTCTACCGCGACCCCGACCGCCTGGCCGAGCGCCTGCCGACGCTAAGGCTGCTCTCGCGCTCGGTGAGGGAGATTGTAGCGCAGGCAAAGCGCCTTGCTCCCCTGGTTGCTGACGCCGTGGGCGAAGCCTTTGCGGTCGACACGGTGGAGTGCCGGAGCCAAGTCGGATCCGGCGCGCTGCCGCTCGAAACTGTGCCAAGCGCCGGGCTTGCTCTCAAGCCGCGCTCAGGGAGCGGCCGGGCGCTCGAAGCGCTTGCGGCTGCGCTGCGTGGGCTGGGCGTCCCCGTGATCGGGCGCATCGAAAACCAGGCGCTCGTGCTCGATTTCCGCTGCCTGGAAGACGAGGCGAACTTCATCGCCCATCTAGCCGGCTTAAATCTGGGAGGAACCGATGCGCTGGCTTGACCGCCTTGCGCGCCGCCCAGCCGAGACGCCTGTGGCCGCACGCATGACCGAGGCCCTCGAAGCCGCGCGGCGAGGCGATCATGCCGTGGCTCTCTCCATATGGGAGCCGCTGGCCCACCAGGGCGTTGCCCGCGCTCAGAACAATATCGGCGCCTGCTTCGCCGAAGGGCTCGGCGTCGAGCGTGATGCGGATATGGCCTTTCGCTGGCTGGCGCTCGCCGCCGAGGCAGGAGATCCTGTCGGGCAAAGGAACCTGGCGTCGCTCTATTTCCGCGGCGAAGGCGTTCAGCAGGACTTTCGCCGGGCGGCCGAGCTCTATCGGGCTGCAGCGGAAACTGGCGACGGACCGGCGCAGGATATGCTGAGCTGGATGCTGCTGGAGGGCGAAGTGATGGCTCCCGATGCCGGCGAGGCGCGACGCTGGGCGCTTGCCGCGGCCGATCAGGGCATCGCATCCGCTATGACCCGGATCGGCATGCTTTATCACAATGCGCTCGGCGTGCCGCGCGATCCGGACGAGGCTGTCCGCTGGTGGCGCCGTGCTGCCATGCGAGGAGACGCCGAAGGGCAGGCAATGCTCGGCGCCGCCTGCCATCTTGGTACGGGCGTGCCGGCTGACGCGGTCGAGGCGCTGGTTTGGCTCCTGCGTGCCGAGGCAGGCGGCAGCGCCCTTGCCCGCCGCTATCTGGCTGCGGTGCGGGCCGAATTGAGCGCGGGCGATGCCGCCGAGGCCGAGCGTCGCGCCGCCGCGCCGTTGCCGGAGACCGCATCATGATCGTCGGCACGGCGGGACATGTCGATCATGGCAAAACTGCGCTGGTGCATGCGCTGACCGGTATAAACACCGATCGTTTGCAGGAGGAAAAGACACGCGGCATGACCATCGATCTCGGCTTCGCCTATTTGCCGGTGCCGGGTGGGGATAGCATCGGTTTCGTCGATGTTCCCGG
The DNA here is from genome assembly GCF_040323975.1 of Mesorhizobium sp. M0019. Taxonomy (NCBI): domain Bacteria; kingdom Pseudomonadati; phylum Pseudomonadota; class Alphaproteobacteria; order Hyphomicrobiales; family Phyllobacteriaceae; genus Mesorhizobium; species Mesorhizobium sp. M0019. The sequence goes on from NZ_JAMYVK010000061.1 coordinate 25,768, forward strand.
GCACGAGCGTTTCGTACACACGATGCTCGCCGGCGCCAGCGGCATCGACTTCGTGTTGCTCGTGGTGGCCGCCGACGACGGCCTCATGCCGCAAACCCGGGAGCATCTCGCCATCGTCGATCTGCTCGGTGTCAAGCGCGGCGCCGTCCTGCTCACGAAATGCGATCTGGCCGGTCCCGAGCGCCGCACCGCGGTGGCGAGCGATATTCGCTCGGTGCTTGCCGGGACGATGCTTGCCGAGGCCCACCTGATTCCCGTCTCGGTCGTTACAGGCGAAGGTATCGATGAACTCAGGTATCTCTTGTTCGAGGAGGCGTCGCATCTTGCCCGGCGTGCAGTTTCGGGCCGTTTTCGATTAGCGGTGGACCGCTCTTTCACGCTGCGCGGCGTGGGCACCGTCGTGACGGGCACCGTGCTTTCGGGTTCTCTCGGTATTGGGGACAACGTGGTCGTAAGCCCGTCGGGATTGCTTGCGCGGGTTCGATCGATCCACGCCCAGAACCGGCCGACTGAACGTGGTCGGGCGGGAGACCGTTGCGCGCTCAATCTGACCGGCGAAAGGGTTTTCAAGGAGGCGATCCGGCGCGGCGACGTAATTGTCGATCCGAAGCTTCACGCGCCGTCGGACCGGATCGATGCAAGCCTTCGCGTTCTGCCGGGTGAACGCAAGCCGATCGGCCAATGGTTTCCGGTGCGGCTCCACCATGCCGCGACGGAGGTCGGCGCACGCATTGTACTCCTCGGAGACGAACCGATCGGGCCTGGCGGCACGGCCAATGTTCAATTGGTGCTGGACAGTCCGATCGCGGCCGCTGCCGGCGACGTTTACGTGGTGCGCGACACCTCCGCGCAGCGAACCATCGGCGGCGGACATTTTCTCGATCTGCGGGCGCCCAGCCGCAAACGCCGCGCGCCGGAACGGCTGGTCCAACTCGATGCCCATGCGCTATTGGCGCCCGAACTGGCCGCCGCCGCACTCCTTGATGCGCCGCCCCACTATTTCGACCTGAAGGCTTTCGCCCGCGACAGGGCGCTTAGTGACTGCGAGACGGAAGGCCTGATCGATCAACTCGGGCTTGTCCGTTTTGCCGTCGGAGAAATGCTCCTCGTGCTGTCGCCGGAGCGCTGGTTGCGATTCAAGCGCGACTTGACCGCGACCCTGGAGACCTTCCATGCCGACAATCCGGATTTGCCGGGCGTAGGAATGGAGAGACTGCGTATTGGGCTTGATCCACGTCTGCCGGCGCCCGCTTTCACGGCAGTTCTGCGGAGCCTTTCGCACGCTGGAGAAGTTGCCTTGGACGGCGCCTGGGTGCGGCTGCCCGGTCATGAGGCGCACCTGGCGGCAAAGGATGAAACTTTCTGGCTGCAGATCCAGCCTCTCATCGGCGGACCCGAACGGTTCCATCCGCCGAGAGTGTGGGATATTGCCGAGGTGCTGGCCGTGCCGGAGACAGAAATCCGGCGGCTTCTGAAGCTTGCCGGCCGCATGGGAAAGGTCCATGAGGTCGCTCATGACCACTTCTTCCAGCGCGAGGCGTTGGCGCAGATCGTGGAGATCGCGCGCGACCTCGCTGCGTCGATGCCCACAGAGCAGTTCACCGCTGCTCAATTTCGCGATCGCGTGGGCAGCGGACGCAAGGTCGCCATCCATATCCTCGAATTTCTCGATCGGCACGGCGTGACGCTGCGGCGGGGAGACTTGCGCCGTCTGAACAGGCGCAGGCTGGACCTGTTCCGCCTGACAGGCGAGGGTGAGCCGCCGATGGCGCAAATTTCTGGAGGAGCATCGTCCCCGGTGGGGCGTCCGGACTTCAAATCCGGGAGGGGCCGCGAGTCGGTCTCTGGTGGGTTCGACTCCCACTCTCTTCCGCCATCCTAGTGAGCCAAGATGAACCCGACGGCTTCCTTTCTGAATGACCTGAAAACGACGGCTGAGACCGCCAGGACAACCGAGGCAAGCTTCAGGCGACAAGCGGCCAATCAGATCGCGGTTCTGGAACAGGAGCGCGCTTTCGCCTTCAGGCGGCTCAACCTCATGCAGGCGATCTCGGACGCCGTGGCCTCAGCCGAAAGTGAGGAGATCGCCGTGGCCAGCGCTTTGGCCGTCCTGCGCTTGCGGCTCGGCTGGAATGCGGACAGCGAGGCGCGCACGGAAGCGATCACGCATTTTGGCCCCGTTGCGCTTGCGTTGTTCCAGGCTGCGAAGCTGCCCGAGGACGAACCCGCCACCAATATCGGCGAGGCCCTTGCGATTTTTGAGCATTGGTACTCCGAATCCCGGGGATCGTCGTTCTGGTTGCTATTCGAGCACCAGATCGTGGACACGCCGCTGGTCGACTTTTGACCGCCGGACTTTTCGGCATACCCGGATGTGAAAGCAGAGAGCGCAACGTCGCTTTATTACCGACGACACGATGCGGTAACCGGCGCCTCGGTCACCGCCGCAAGCAGCTGCTTTGGGGGCGGACGCCGGAAGCCGTTCACTCCCATGACATAGGAGCCATATCGCATCATCGACAAGGCGCGCGAGCAAGGCATCAACTTCATTGACACCGCCGACGTCTACCACAACGGCAAGTCCGAGGAAGTCGTCGGTCGCGGCATCAAGGCGACGCGCGATCATTGGGTCGTGGCGACCAAGTTCGTCAACTCGCATGACAAGGGGCCTAATCTCGGCGGCCATTCGCGCAAATGGGTGATCCAGACGGTCGAGAACAGCCTGCGGCGCCTGGGAACAGACTATATCGACCTGTTCTACTTCCACCGCGCCGTCTTCGATGCGCCGCTGGAGGAGCCGGTGCGGGCGATCGCCGACCTGATTCGCCAGGGCAAGCTGCGCTATTTCGGCGTGTCCAACTTTCGTGGGTGGCGCATCGCCGAAGTCGCGCATCTGGCCGATGAACTCGGCATCGACTGGCCGGTGGCCAGCCAGCCGCTCTATAACATCGTCAACCGCACCGCCGAGGCCGAACAGCTGCCGGCGGCCGCCTATTACGGGCTTGGCGTCGTCTCCTACAGCCCGCTGGCGCGCGGCGTGCTGACCGGCAAATACGAGCCGAACCAGGCGCCTGCCGCCGACACGCGGGCCGGCCGTGGCGACAAGCGCATCGCCGAGACCGAGTGGCGCCCTGAATCGATCGAGATCGCCAGGCAGATCGCGGCGCACGCAAAGTCACGCGGCGTCTCGGCCGCCGATTTCGCGCTGGCCTGGGTGTTGAACAACCGGCTGATCACGGCGGCGATCGCCGGCCCGCGCACCGAGGAACAGTGGGACAGCTATGCGAAGGCATTGGACTTCAGGCTGAGCGCCGAGGACGAGGCCTTTGTCGACCGCCTCGTCACTGCCGGTCATGCCTCAACGCATGGGTTCAATGATCCGAGCCATCCGGTCGAAGGCCGCGTGCCGCGTTCGGAGCCGGCCGTGCCGATCCCGCTGACACGGCCTCTGCGCGCCGCCTGACGGTCGCCGACGAAATGGCGGGGCCGGCGCCCCGCCCGCGTTTCCAATTGCTTTGGACAGATGAGAGAGCCCATGAATTTCCACGTCGAACGGCTGCGCCAGAACATCGTCGTGCTTTCGGGCAACACCCACAGGCCGTCGAAGTCGCGGACGCTGGCGCATCATCTCGGCGAGGCGCTGCGCGAAAGATTGTCTGTCACGGTAAATTTCCTCGATCTTGTCGATGCCGGCCGTGGTCTGGGTGCTGCGTTTACTCGAAAGGAATTGACGCCGGAGGCGCTGAATGTGGTAACCGCGGTCGAACAGGCCGACGCGCTGATCGTCACGACGCCGGTCTACAACGGCTCCTATGCTGGCCTGTTCAAGCATCTGTTCGACCTCATCGATCCACCGGCGCTCGTCGACCGGCCGGTCCTGATCGGCGCGACGGGTGGTGGCCAGCGCCACGCGCTGGTGGTCGAGCATCAGCTTCGCCCGCTGTTGGCTTTTACTCCGCCCTGACGGTGCCGAGCGCCGTCTATGGCAGTGACAGCGACTTTTCCGACGGGAAGCTCACGGACCCGCAGGTTCTGGCGCGGGCCGGGCAGGCGGTGGACCAGTTCGCCACCCTGGTTTCGGCACGGCAGCCGAAGCGCCAACAGGTCAGTCTGGCCTCAGCCTAAGGGGCAGCGAGTCGTAGACGTCCCTGGTCCTTAGGTTCGCCAGACCATACGAGAGAATGCGAAGGAAATGGGTTGGCGAACCCTCCGCTAACGTATTGATTTCCCAATAGGGAACGTTGACCCTGCAGGTCGAAGGGTCGCATTTGTTCGCCATGGCATCGTTCGCGCGTTGGAAGCGATGTTAGCATGCGGGCGAGGCATGATGAAAAAGGGGGAGGTCTCATGAGTTTCGATGATATCGATCTCAATTTGCTGAGAGTGTTCGACGTGATGATGCGTGAAAGGAACGTAACGCGCGCAGCTGCCGAATTGGGAAGAACACAATCAGCTGTAAGTCATTCCCTATCAAAACTTCGGTATTTATTGCAGGACGAATTGTTCACGAGAGACGGGGGCGAAATGCGACCAACCCCTCGGGCAGTGGAGTTGCTGTCAGATATTTCTGCTGCGCTGGCTACGATCCGCGCGTCGATCGACCGGCATCAGATCTTCAATCCAGCAACGACGCGACGCAACTTTCGCGTGGGACTCACTGACTATCACGCCATGATATTCATCCCAGGGCTCATTCGAGAATTTTCGAGGCAAGCGCCTGGCGCGACGCTGAACGTCATTCCCGCAAACGGACCCGAAATCGGTTCATCGGTCTATTTGAGACAAGTCGACTGTGCACTGACGGGAGCGGCAATAGGCGACGACCCAGGTCTCTTGAAGGTGGAGCTTGGCCAGGATCGATTGTTTTGCGCGGTGTGGAGCGGAAGCAAGATCGCCAGGAACGCAATGACACTGGAAACATATTTGGCCAGTTCTCACCTGCAGATTTCCGCAGATGGTCTGGCAGAAGGCCTCGCGGATGCCGCCCTCAAGCAGCATGGTCTCCGGCGCAATGTCGTTGCGACCATCTCGAATTATCTGGTGCTGCCCTGGGCGCTTCGCGGCACTGAACTGATTACTCATTGCGGCGATGCAATCCTGCAAATGCTGGACGAGAGGAGTGAGGTGACGTTGGTCCCGCCGCCCCTTCCCGTATCGAATGTGAATGCCTGGCTCATTGTTCACCGCCAGATGGCGAATGACCCGGGTACCAAATGGCTCCGGGAAATAATCATGAGCATCTACAACGAGTCGCGGACCGAGAGAGACCAAGGGTCAACCGTCGGAGCACCGGGGTTGGCTGCACCATAGGTCGCGCGCGCCGTTGCTCATTCGATTAGCCCGCCCCAAGCAAACTAGCCCGATCAGCACTCAAGCTCCCTTTCACCCGAGAGCGAGTGCCTCCTCAATTATGAATGACGCTCATTTTCGCAATGAGAACAGTCAATTTGACGAATAGTCATACTTGAGGCCACATTCCCTTCAACAAAAACAGGGGAATACCGAAATGAGATCGATGTTCAAGGGCTTTCTTGCCCTCGCTATCGTGTGCACTGCCTCCTCGGCGTGGTCCGCAACCCTCGACAATGTCAAAAAGAATGGAGTGCTCACATGCGGCACGAACTCGGCGACGGCGGGCTTCAGCCTTCCCGACAATGAAGGCAAATGGACCGGATTTGTGGTCGACTATTGTCGCGCCGTGGCCGCTGCCGTGCTCGGGGATGCGCAAAAGGTTAAGTTCATCCCATTGACGCCAAAAGATCGCTTCACCGCCTTGCAGTCGGGGGAGATCGACATTCTTGCACACAACGCAACATGGACATCGTCGCGCGATACGTCTCTCGGCATACTTTTTGCGGGGACGTACTTCTATGACGGTCAGGGATTTATGGTGCGCAAGGCGGACAACATCACATCAGCCAAGGGGCTCGAGGGCGCATCGATTTGCGTCACCCAGGGCACCACGACCGAGTTGAACCTTGCCGACTATTTTCGCTCGCAGTCGATCAAGTACACCACGGTTGGTTTCGCCGACGAGGAAGCTGTCGTGAAGGCTTACGAGGAGGGGCGTTGTGACGTCCTGTCGGCGGACACCTCTACCTTGAACGCATCGCGGCTTCGCATGGCCAAGCCGGACGACAGCATCGTTCTTCCCGAACTGATCTCCAAGGAGCCGCTTGGCCCGGCAGTGCGGCAGGGAGACGACCAGTGGTTCAATGTGGCGAAGTGGACGCTTTACGTCATGGTGGCCTCCGAAGAATACGGGGTCACCTCCAAAAACGTCGATGCGATGAAATCGTCGGATAATCCCAGCATCCGCCGTTTGCTCGGCGTTGAAGGTACCATAGGCAAAGACATCGGGCTCGCCGACAACTGGCCGGTCGAGGTGATCAAGCAGGTTGGCAACTATGGTGAAGTCTTCGATCGCAACATCGGCAAGGATTCACCGCTGAAAATGGAACGCGGCATGAACGCGCTCTGGAACAAAGGCGGCGTTCAGTACGCTCCGCCGATTCGCTAGGCAAAGCATGGTTGCAAGGCGCTGGCGCGTTACCGCCAGCGCCTTGCACAGATCCCAATAGGAACACGCCATGTCCGATTTGTCGCTTCCAGCGCCCTCGCGCAGGAGCCTATCGCTGCACGATACGAAAGTGCGCGGCGTTTTCTACCAGCTCTTGCTCGCAGGTTGCCTGTTGGCTTTGGCCCTGGGCATCGGCATGCAGACCGCATCGAATATGCGGGTCCGGGGGATTCCGCTCTCATTCGATTTTTGGGGTGAGGCTGCCGGCTTCGACATCAATCAAACCCTGATACCGTACGATGCACTATCCACCTACGGTCAGGCGTTCTGGGTGGGAGTGGTCAATACCCTCTACGTCAGCTTCCTCGCAATCTTGCTGGCCACCTTGCTTGGCTTCGTCATCGGCGTTGCCCGCCTCTCGCCGAACTGGATCGTTTCGAAGGTGGCGACCGCCTATGTCGAGCTTGTGCGCAATGTCCCGTTATTGCTGCAGCTGCTGTTCTGGTACAACGCCGTCCTCAAGCCGTTGCCTTCCCCGAAGGCGTCCATCGCCATCCCCGGCGGCATCTACCTAAACAATCGCGGTCTCATCATTCCGGAGATCCAGTTGCATCCGGGAGCGGGGCTGGTGGGTCTGGCATTCGTGGCGGCCATTTCCTGCTGTGTTGCATTCTGGTTTCGCGCCAGGAGCGTCCAGAGACGGACAGGCAAGCAGTTGCCGGTGCTTTTGGTCAGTCTGGCGACCTTGATAGGATTTCCGCTGATCGTGTTCCTGGTGGCTGGCGAGCCGGTCTCGTTTGTCGCGCCGCAGCTGCGCGGCTTCAATTTTCAAGGCGGGCATCAGCTCTATCCAGAGTTTGCCGCTCTCCTGATCGCTCTGTCGGTCTACACCGGATCATACATTGCCGAGATCGTCCGAGGTGGCATCCAGGCAGTGCCAAAGGGCCAGACCGAGGCGGCCTATGCGCTGGGGCTGGCGCCGGGCAAGACGCTTCGCCTTGTCGTTGTTCCGCAGGCGCTGCGTATTATCATCCCGCCTTTGACGAGCCAGTATCTCAATCTCATCAAGAACTCGTCGCTTGCGGTGTTCATCGGCTATCCCGACCTCGTTCAGATCTTTGCCGGGACGGTACTCAACCAGACCGGCGCCGCCGTCCAGGTCATGGCGATCACCTTGTCCGTCTATCTCGTTATCTCCCTTGCCACGTCGTTGGCCATGAACGCGTGTAACCGACATTTTGCGATCGTCGAGAGGTGACGCATGAGCGATCAGTCCATGCATTCGCCAGTTGTCAGCAGCGCGCTCATACCAGCGATGGCGCCCCCCGCTGACGTTTGGCCGGGTCCAGTGACCTGGATGAAAAAGAATCTGTTTTCGACGCCTTCTTCAGGCGCCCTGACAATATGCTTTATCCTCCTCGCCGTGTGGCTGCTGCATCACTTTCTGAGCTTTGCGATCTTCGACGCGGTATGGAGCGGCGGCCGCGAAGCTTGCCGCACGAACAGCCAAGGAGCTTGCTGGCCTTTCATTGCCGAGAAGTTCGACTACCTGCGATACGGCGCGTACCCGGTTTCCGAGCGGTGGCGCGTGGACCTCACGCAGGCGATCGGCGCCATCCTGATCGTTTGGCTCCTGTGGACGAAGGCTCCGCGGCGCAAAGTGGCGGCGTTGCTATTCTTCCTTGTCTACCCCGTTGCTGCGTTCGTTCTCGTGCGCGGGGTCGCCTGGCTCCATTTGTCTGTCATCGATACGACGCTCTGGGGCGGTCTCCTGATCACGCTGCTGATGTCGATTGTGGGCATCGTCTTCTCGCTTCCGATCGGGGTTATCCTGGCGCTTGGACGCAGGTCCGAACTCCCTTTCGTCAAGGCGGTTTGCGTCACATTCATCGAAGTCGTCCGGGGGGTGCCGTTTATCACGGTATTGTTCATGGCGAACTTCATGATGCCGCTCTTCGTCCCGGACTATCTGACGCCTGATCGTCTCCTGCGCCCGCTCATGGCGATAGCGCTGTTCTCGTCCGCCTATATGGCCGAAGTTGTGAGGGCCGGCCTTCAGGCGATCCCGAAGGGCCAATACGAGGCGGCGAAGGCGCTTGGGATCAGCTACTTCGACATAATGCGCCTGATCGTCCTCCCCCAGGCGTTGACGATCGTCATACCGAGCATCGTCTCCACCTTCATCGGTCTGTTCAAAGACACGACTCTGGTCGCCATCGTCGGCATCGCGGATTTCCTGAGGGCCGTCGAAACGGCGCGCGTCGATCCGAACTGGGCAGGCCCGACGATCTCATCAACCGGCTACCTCTTTGCGGGACTGGTCTACTGGGGCTTTTGCTTCGGCATGTCCCGTTACTCGCAATCGATGGAGCGCCAATTGGCGCGCGGCCACAAATCTTAGGACGGGACGATGATGCCACAAGCAATGTACGCATCGACGAAGGGACAGCCCTTCAACAAGGCGATGGCCATTGAACTGCGTAACGTCAACAAATGGTTCGGTTCATACCATGCGCTCAGGAACATCAACCTGTCGGTGCCACAGGGGCAGCGCATTGTGATCTGCGGCCCCTCGGGGTCGGGCAAATCGACGATGATCCGGTGCGTCAACCATCTCGAGGAGCATCAGTCGGGCGAGATCATCGTCGACGGCAAAGCGGTAACCGGGGATCTGCGCAAGATCGACGAAGTTCGCAGCAACGTCGGGATGGTTTTCCAGCACTTCAATCTGTTTCCCCATCTTACGGTGCTTGAGAATTGCACCCTTGCGCCGGTGTGGGTGAGAAACATGCCGCGGATGGCGGCCGAGGAATTGGCGCGCCACTATCTGGAGCGAGTCAAAATTGCGGAGAAGGCGGACAGCTACCCAGGGCAGCTGTCAGGCGGCCAGCAGCAACGCGCCGCGATAGCCCGGGCTCTCTGCATGAACCCAAAGATCGTGCTCTTCGACGAGCCAACCTCTGCCCTCGATCCGGAGATGGTCAAGGAAGTGCTGGACACCATGGTGTCGCTCGCCAGCGAGGGCATGACGATGCTGTGCGTGACGCATGAGATGGGCTTCGCGCGGGAGGTGGCCGATCGCGTGGTGTTCATGGACCGCGGGAAGATCGTCGAGACCAACACGCCCCATCAGTTCTTCACCAACTCTAGGTCGGAACGGGCGCGGCAGTTTCTGGCGCAAATCCTCAAGTAGGGCCGTCCGCAGAGGCAAAGCGGCCGTGGCCGTGGCAATAGATTTTTTCAGGTGATTATCACATGGCTTGTGCAGACACGCCCGCATCGGCAGTTGGGCAACGAAATATTCCGAGAATAGATTTCGACCAAATCCACGACCGCCAGCAATTCGGATCCGTGAAATGGGCCAACCAGTGGGACGAGTTCTCTCCTCAGGTCGAAGGCCAGGACCTGCTGTCCCTATGGACGGCGGATATGGATTTCCGTGCCCCGGAAACCGTCATCGCGCGGCTGCGCGAGGCCGCGGACCATGGCATCTACGGCTACACACGACGCGATCCGCGCCACTATGAGATCGTGCAATCGTGGTTCACACGCCGGCACAATTGGTCACCGAAACTGGAGACCCTGCTTCCCGCGCCGGCGATCATGCCGTCTGTGGCTGCGATATTGCGAACCTTCACGAAGCCCGGTGACGGCGTCATTGTGCAGCCGCCCGTGTACTCGCCCTATTTCGAAGTGGTCCAGGGAAACGGGCGGGCTCTGCTCACGAACCAGCTGAGGCTGCAGAACAACAGGTATGAGCTCGATCTGGAAGACTTCGAGAAACTGGCGGCCGGCGGCGCCAAGGTGTTCCTGCTGTGCAATCCTCACAACCCTGCCGGAATGGCCTGGACACGAGAAGAATTGGCGGCGCTGAACGACATTTGTGAGCGCCATGGGATTTTGGTCATATCCGACGACATTCACTGCGACATAAGGTTGTCGGACCGCCCGCACATCGTCTTCTCCTCCATCTCGGACGATGCCGCGGAGAAGTCGTTCGTCTGCACCGCTCCGACGAAGACTTTCAACCTCGCCGGGGTGCCTTCGGCAACCATTGCGGTGGCGAGCAAAAAGCGCCGCGAGCAGCTTCTTGCCGCGATGCAGGCCTCATTCATGGTGAATGCAAACTTTTTCGGCCGCCTGGCCCTGGAGGTTGCCTACAGCACCGGCGCGCCCTGGCTCGATCAACTCACACCCTACATCGCCAGCAACATTGATCTGGTTTGTGACTTCGCCGGCGAATACCTTCCAGGCATTACGCCCATGCGGCCCGACGCATCGTTTCTGGTGTGGTTGGACGCGTGCGCGCTCGATCGTAGAGTGGGTGGAATTCAGAAGTTCTTTGTCGATCAGGCCGGGGTCAATCTGTATGACGGCCGCGTCTATGGGCCTGGCGGCGAAGGTTTCATCCGCCTGAATGTCGGCTGCCCGCGTCCTCTGCTGCGCCGAGGGCTGGAGCGGATGTCCAGCGCGCTGGTATCCTTGTGACTGAGCGGAACCAAGCCAGGATGCCCCGAATGCGAATTGCCATCATCAATCCCAACACGACCGCTTCGATGACCAGGGGGATCGTCGCAGCCGCCATGGCGGTGGCAGGCCCGGGGACGAGATAGTGGGCATGCATGCCAACGGCTGGACCTGAAGCGATCGAAGGGCCATTTGACGGTGCACTCTCCGTACCGGGCCTGCTCAAGCAGGTGGTCGCGGCGGAAATGGACAATGTCGACGCCCATATCATTGCCTGCTTAGACGATACGGGTCTCGACGCGGCAAGGGCCATCGCTACCAAGCCCGTCATCGCTACAGGCAAGGCTTCGCTTCATCCGTCAGCCTTGTCGCTCACAGCTTCTGTGTCGTGACCACTCTGTCGCGTTCCGCGCCCTGATTGAAGACAACATTCGCCGTTACGGGTTCTCCCATCGCTTCCGGCGCGTGCTTGCCTCATCGTTGCAGGCGCACGTGGCGGCGCCTGCTCATTCGGCTGGGCCTGCGCCGACATCGAGGATGAAGGCGAGGACCGCAGCGGCTGGCTGGAGCGCTTCGCTTCCGGGCGGGCGTTCGACGCCGCGGCGCGCCAGATCGGGCTGGCCAATGGCGGCAGGCTGGTCGAGGCGGCCCGGGGTGGCAAGACGGCCGCCCTTGACGTCTTGGAGCTGCCGGCGCGCCGGCTGGGCACTGCCTTGGCGGGTGCGGTCGCGCTGCTTGACACCCAGGCGGTCCTGATTTCCGGCGGGCTTGCCGATGCGCTGGACGTGGTCGGGCCGCCGCTGCTTGCGGCATTGCGGCGTCAGCTGCCGCCGCATCTGCGCGATGTCGTGCTGCGGTCCGGCGAATTCGGCTCCCGCGCCGGTCTCGTCGGCGCCTCGCTGGCCGGTCTCGCCGGAGCACAGTGGAGGCAGATTAGATGAGCCAAGCGAGCTTTCAGCAACCCGACCGCCGAAGGCCCGAGCCGCTCTGGTATCAGGTGGAGGAGGCCATCCGCGCCATCGTCAAGAGCGGCGAGTGGGCGACCGGCGACCAGATTCCGGCCGAAGACAGATTGTGCGCCTTGTTCGGGGTGAGCCGCATCACGCTGCGCCACGCCTTACGCAATCTTGAGGAGCACGGACTGCTCAGGCGCAAACATGGCCGTGGCACCTTCGTGCGCTCCACCACGCTGGTCGCCGGCACCCGCGAACTCACCAGCTTCACGCAGGAAATGGGCAATATGGGCGTGGTCGCCGGCTCGCGCTTGCTCGACTGCAGCCTGACCACCGCCAATGCCGCTGCGGCCGGAGCGCTGGAGATCGAGGAGGGCAACCCGGTGGTGCGCATCCGGCGGCTCAGGCTCGGCAACAACGAACCGATCGGTATTCAGACTGCGCAACTCTCGGCCGCGCGCGTGCCCGGCTTTCTCGACGCCGGCCTGTTGCAGGGCTCGCTCTACGAAGCGCTGGAAGGCCATTTCGGTATCGTGCCGGTCGCGGCACGCGAAAACTACCGTGTTGGCGCGGTCGGGGCGGCGGATGCCGAGTTGCTCGATCTGCCTGCGGGGAGCCCCGCTTTCGTGGTCGAGCGCATCACCACCGACGAGCGTGGCCCATTCGAATTCACCGTCTCGGTCATGCGTGGCGACCGCTACGAAATCGGCTCGACGCTGCGTGCCGGTCGCGCCGCGCCAACCGCAAGAACCTGAGCCATTACCGAAGCCGACACATAACAGGAGTACCGACGTGTCCGATCTTTACATACCCCGCCTTGCCGCCCTCATCGAACAGGCCTCGAAAGCCAATGCCGAAGCCTTTGGCGAGGCGGCCAGCCGCTTTGCCGACACGCTCGAGAGCGGCGGGTTGGTTCATCTTTACGGCTCGGGCCACTCGGTGTTGCCGGTCCAGGAAGTGTTTCCGCGCTACGGCAGCTATGTCGGCTTCAATCCGCTGACCGACCCGCGTGTCATGTGGCATAACGTGCTCGGCGCCGGCGGCGTGCGCGAACTTCTGTGGCTGGAGCGGACCGAGAAATACGCCGAGAAATTCCTCGACCACCAGCCGCTGAACAAAGGCGATTCGATCATCATCTTTGGCCACAGCGGCCGCAATTCGTCCGGCATCGACACCGCGCTTTATGCGAAAAAACGCGGCATCTTCGTCGTTGCGATAACTAGCAAGAACAATCTCGACAAGCCGGCGACGCACTCTTCCGGCAAACGGCTTGCCGATGCCGCCGACCTTGTCATCGACACCTGCTCGCCGATCGAGGATGCCATCGTGCCGGTCGAGGGCTGGAGCCGGCCGGTCTCCGGTTCGTCGACCGTGCTTGCCATGATCCTGGCGCATGAGCTGATCGCCCGCACCGCCGAGGCGCTTTCGAAACGCGGCATCGAACTGCCGGTTTTTGCCTCGCCGACAATTGCCGGCGTCACACTGCACGACACCGACGTCATCTATGGCGTCTATCGCGAGAAAATGCTCGAGGCACAGAAGAAGCACCTGCCGACCTTCCAGGCGACCATGCGCGGCGAATGACAACCGGGGAGGGCACGCAAAACGCTAGGACGTAGACTCATCACCGCGTAGCCAGATGCGAGTTGAGACGAGTTTCAGGGCAGCAAGGTAGTTTTCTGCCAGCTTGTCATATCGAGTTGCGATGCGACGGAACTGCTTGGCCTTGTTGAAGAAGCGTTCGACGAGGTTGCGGGCCTTGTAGAGGAAGGGCTGAAGCACATCTGGTCCTTGCGGTTGGCCTTGGGCGGAATGTTGGCCCATGCCTTTTGCTCGGTGACGGCATTGCGCAAGGCGTTGGCATCATAGCCGTTGTCGGCGAGCAGCATGGCACCCTCGGGCAAATCCTTGATCAAGTCCGCTGCGTAGGCGATGTCACTCATTTGACCTGCCGTGAGCGTCAGCTTGATCGGCCTGCCTTCGGCGTCGACAAGAGCATGGATTTTGGTCGTCAGCCCGCCTCGGGAACGACCGAGACAATAATCTCGATCCCCCTTTTTGCTGTCGCGCCTTGCTGATGGACGCGAACAATGGAGGTATGATCATCTGCACCGTTGCATCATAGGCTTTGGTGATGCCATGCATGAGGCGGTCCTACACACCTGCTTTCCGCCATCGAACGAAGCGATTGTAGCAGGTGGTGCGTGGGCCGTATCGCCCCCTGGCAGATCGCGGCATGGCGCACCCGATCGCAGCACCCAGAAGATGCCGTCTGCCGCTGTGCCTGGACGGTGATCGTGCCGAAGAAAACCAGTGCTGCAGCGAACGTTCCTCGTAATATTGCGTTTAACCATGAAAGACGACGATTCGGCCAAAGCATGCAAAAGGGCCCATCGGCTCCCGCGCCGCGATGCAAGGCCAGGAAAGCCTTACGCCAGATCAGTTTGTGAAAAGTCATTGCCCTTGTAAAGCAGGGCAAGCCGGTGAGCCTTCGCGCAAGCATAGG